>JADEXW010000856.1 GCA_015206935.1 Pseudanabaenaceae cyanobacterium LEGE 13415
GAGTAGTACCTCTGTATAGATTTGAATTAATGCGATCGGGCTTTTAACTTGATGTTCGATGTGCTGATTGCGTTGCTCAATTTGCTGTTGGGCTTGACGCTGGATTGATAGCTCTCGAACGGTTGCAAGATGATGGCTCAATAGATGTGCGACATTTTCGATAAATTGCTTTTGATGCGCGGTTAATAGTTTGGTTGTTCCCAAAAGCAAATATTCAGGCTTACTTTGACTTAATGGGCAAGCATAAAATCGCCGCCGCGACCCAGTCAGCACTTTTTTCAAGCGTCCAACGGAATTTTTAACCCACCAAGACTCCGAAGCTAGAAATGACTGATCATCGGGTTCTAGCAGCGACCAAAATTCGCCACCGTACATAACCGATTGACGTTTCGATTGATCGGGGGACTGATAAACCAGTCGAATTCCTACACCTGGCACGATCGAGAAAATTTGCTCAATTTGCAGGCTACAAAACGATTGAAGTGGAGAATTAGGCTCAACCGCATCAGGTGCGATCGGAGCTGGACGAAGAACAGCAGAAGAAACAACAGCTCGCATAACACCACAAGAGTCCGAGAAATCAGGAAAGCACAAGACTGAACACGACAGTTTAGGAAGTTCTAAACCAGGGCGTTGCAATTTAAGCACATGATTAAAAAACCATACTTTTGGATAATCTGATCACCGGAAAATCCTCAAAATTCCCCAATTTTCGTAGAATAACTCAGTGATTTCTCGGAGGGAAGCGATATTAATAACACCTATTTTGTAAAGACTCAATTTCGATACAAAATTTTCTTGCGTTTCACATTTCTCTGAAGTAGGGAAACCCGCACTCACTGAAGAGCGAACTTGCCTGAATAAAATAGAAGCGTATTCGCGCGATCGTCGCGCACAATGAAGAGCATTCCACCTTCTAAGAATCTGGACGAGGCTTATGACAACGATCTTAGAGCAGGGAAATATTTCGATTCATACCGAAAATATTTTCCCAATCATTAAAAAGTGGCTGTATTCGGATCACGAGATTTTCCTGCGTGAATTGGTATCGAACGCGATCGATGCGATTCAAAAGCTCAATATGGTGTCTCGCTCTGGTGAGTTTTCGGGCGAGGTCGGTGAACTAGAAGTCGTGATTACGATCGACAAACCGAATAAAACGCTCTCGATTTCAGACACCGGAATTGGGATGACGGCTGACGAGGTGAAGAAATATATTAACCAAGTCGCTTTTTCCAGTGCAGAAGAATTCGTCGAGAAGTACAAAGCGAGCGGCGATCAACAGATTATTGGTCACTTTGGTTTAGGCTTTTATTCGTCGTTTATGGTGGCGAAACAAGTCGAAATCGATACATTGTCCTACAAAGAAGGCGCTCAAGCGGTTCACTGGTCTTGTGATGGTTCCACTGAGTTCAGCATTTCAGACTCACCTAGAACAACACGCGGTACAACGGTTAAGCTAACGCTACAGGATGAAGAATTAGAATATCTGGAGCCATACCGCATTCGTCAGTTGGTGAAAACCTACTGTGATTTCTTGCCTTTCCCCATCAAGCTAGAAGTTCTGGCGGCGGAAGGTGAGGAAATGACGGCTCCAGAGCAAATTAACCGTCAGAAAGCACCCTGGAAGGAGTCACCGAGCAATCTCACGAAAGAGGACTATTTAGAGTTCTATCGGTATCTCTATCCGTACCAAGAAGATCCATTGCTTTGGGTGCATTTGAATACAGACTATCCGTTTGTGGTGAATGGAATTCTTTACTTTCCGAAGCTCAAACCGGATGTCGATGTGAGCAAAGGACAGATTAAATTGTTCTGCAATCAAGTCTTTGTCAGCGATAACTGTGAGGAAGTTGTTCCGCGATTTTTACTGCCGTTGCAAGGCGTAATTGATAGTGTGGACATTCCGCTGAATGTATCGAGAAGCTTCTTGCAGAACGATCGAACCGTTCGACGAATTGCAGATTAC
>JADEXW010000857.1 GCA_015206935.1 Pseudanabaenaceae cyanobacterium LEGE 13415
CCTATTAATGCGATCGAGGTTCACACTGTTCTCCCCATTAAACTAGGTTATGTTTTCGGTCTATTCCCAACAACCCCAGTGCTGAACACGGTTTATGCAATTATTGGTATCTTAGGCTTGGTTAGCTCGATCGGTCTAGGCGGCTCTCGCTTCTATGGTCGCGGTTTGTTTGAATTCTTTGCAATTTTCGCAATTCTTGGTTCATTGCCCCCAACTGAAACCTTCTTTGGCTTTATGCCGTTGTTTGGTAGCAATGCAATTCTATATGCGTTAGTTTCTGCGGTGTCCTTCTACTTTGGCTTTATTGATTCTCCTGGATTGTTAGAAATTGCAGTTCAACCGCCAGAAAATGCAGTTGGACTTGATAACTCGATTACTCAGTGATTAATCTTTCATTATTAAAAGCTACTGTGTATATAGGTCGTTTTCGCTTCGGTTGTATCGGCTAAAGCCCCCTAAATCCCCCAAATTTGGGGGACTTTGAAGGTAAAAAGTACTTTAGAATTGGAGAAATCTTTCTAGTTCAAAGTCCCCCAGAATGGGGGATCTAGGGGGCGCAATCCGCCTCAAACGAAGCGCAAGAGAATTGTATATACACAGCAGAGTGTTAGAAGTGAGGCTATCCAAGACTAGCCTCATTTTTATTGTTGAACTGCAAAGATGTCGATCAGTCCAGTTGCATAAGGCTGAACGATCGACCATTGATATCGGGTTAAGCGCGATCGCACTTCTTCGACTAACAATCGAATGGTTTGATCAATAAACTCCCAAGAGACATTCACACTAGGAAAGACCATTAAACACAATGGTAATAATCGAACGTTGATCGGTGCTAGATCTTGCTGCAACAGACACAGCCAGAGATAGCTCTGAAACATATTCAAATCGCGCATCATTGATGTTGTGATCTGTAAGTTGTCCCAACCGCCACGCCGACTTCTAAACTGTGGCGATTGTTGGCGGACTTTTTCATGGACACAATGAGCGATCGCATCACTCTCAGGAAGTAACTGTTCAAGGAGAAGAATTTCGGGTGAACTACGATCGTACCGACCTGCAAGTTCGCAAATTTCGCGCCACGGAATGCAGACTTGCTCTTCTGCTAGCTGGAAATAGGAACCTAGCAATGCTTTTTCAACTGGATTCAATCGCTTCAGAATCATTTCAGTGCTGAAGTGGAATTGCGTCGTAACGAATCCAATCGTGCGCGGATCTTCATCGGCTAAATGCTGTTGTTGCATCTCATATAAAACAGGCTGTAGCTCGATCGATAAAGCCTCGATCTCAGCACTCCAATTCCTCATTGGATTCCATTCATCGCCAAGGCTTGAATGCTGTTGCTGATAGCATTGCAACACTCTCTCATACACTTGTTCAACCGACTGTGCCAACTGCCGCACTTTTGAAAGATTAACCAACGTTGAAGAGCCTGAAAATAGTTGATTCACTTCTAAGCCTGCTAGTTCGCAAGAGATCTTCAAATGTCGCCGAACTTGCTCCACGGTGCGACTCCGACCAAAATCTGACGAATATTGCAAAAGATGCTCGATCGAATATTTTGATTTCTCTACTGTCAAAGTAGCTAAATCTGGTAAATAACGACTTGTCCAAATTCGAGAGAGCGATCGAGAAGAGGCTAAAAGGTCGGAGGTTGAAGTAAGGAGCATTCTGTAGGGCAGTGTTTAACAAGACTGATTCTGAGCAAATCAATAATTACCATTGATTGTATGAAAATTGGTGTTTGCCGAATCCGTATTATTACGCTCCTTTTCCGCCTAAAGTCCTGTAGAATGAATTTACGGTTATCCAATCGGGTTTTCGTAAATTTAGCTGAATTTGGAGAAAGAGCTATGCAGACATCAACTCCGTCTGTGAATGAACGCATTACTGAGCAACGCATTCGACTCCGCATTCCGAAGCACTATCACCAAGAACCTGTAATTTCTCACTTGGTCTCGCACTACGA
>JADEXW010000858.1 GCA_015206935.1 Pseudanabaenaceae cyanobacterium LEGE 13415
TCCCAGTAACACCCTGACCTTTCAAAGATTCAGGAATGTCCAAGTAGCTACCTGTTGGAAATTTCACATACATCGACAATCCAGCCACAGCAAAATCCGCCAAGGTTGGACTATCACCCACTAGATAAGGCTGATCAATCAAGATATAAGACAATGCAGTAAAGCTACGCTTGAGAGCATCGATCGCTTCTTTCACCGAATCGGGCCCCATGCCAACCCCAGTTCCCAACACTCCTAGCAAATCACCAGGGATTGCTCCCACTAAGTTTTTCAATAAATCGGGTGTTGAAGGCGGTAGCACTGCGGTACGGAAATTCTGATTCTGCGAAAGTGATCCAATCAGAGCTTTTCGAGCATTCAGACCCAATGATTCATCTGCCCATTGTTCAATCAATAGTACCTGTCCCTTCAGCTTCGGATCAGGTGGGATGATTGGCTTCTCCGGATATTTTCGATCGAGATATTCCGCGATCGCAGTTGAATCTGCAATAATTTCACTCCCATCTTTTAGGACTGGAACTTTGCGCTGTCCAGAGAGTTGGAACAGTTCAATTTGTCCAATTCCGGGGGTTACTTCAATTTTGCGATAGGGTAATCCCTTGTAGTCCAGAATCAATCGCACTTTTTCTACATAGTGCGACATTTCAAATTGATACAACTCAAGCATAAAAGTCTCCTCAGAAAGTCGAGTAGCCACTCTCTAACATAGAACTAAAATCAGCGATCGACCACGTAGGGATATCCGTCTTTTATGCCATCTGAGCCTGTCGCATTCGGCTGAGGAAAGCATTTAATCGCTCGCTCTTCGGATTCGTCAAGACTTCCCGCGCGTTGCCTTCTTCTACGACAACTCCCTTATCAAGAAACATCACTCGATTTGCAACTTCTCGCGCAAATTGAATTTCATGAGTGACTACCACCATTGTCATGCCACGTTCTGCTAATCGGTGCATCACAGAAAGAACTTCGCCGACTAGCTCTGGGTCTAAAGCACTGGTCGGCTCATCGAATAGCATTGCTTGAGGTTCCATACAAAGACTTCGTGCGATCGCAACTCGCTGCCGCTGTCCTCCAGACAGTTGTTCAGGATACATCTCAGCTTTCTCAGCCAGTCCGACCTCTTGCAGATAGTATCTTGCCCGTTCTATGCTTTCCTGGCGCGATAGTCTCAGAACTTGTTGGGGAGCTAAAGTCAGATTTTCTAAAACGCTTAGATGAGGAAAAAGATTGAACTGTTGAAACACCATACCAATTTTGGCACGAATATGCTTCAGTTCGCGGCTCGAAAGATTCGATCGAGAAATCTCCAGATCATTGACTACGATTTGCCCTCGATCGATAACTTCCAATCGATTCAAACAGCGCAGCAATGTACTTTTCCCGCAACCCGACGAACCAATGATTGAAAGGACTTCGCCCGCAGCAACATAGCCGCTAATTCCCTTCAAGACATTCAGCGAACCGTAACTTTTTTCAACCTGGTTGAATTCAATTGCGTTTTTCATAAAATTCAAAATATCCGCATTTCGCGATCCAGACATGCCACTTCAGACAGAGTTATCGATTGCAAAACTCATTCATTAATTTAAAATTATTTAGAGTAATCCCTATGTTTAAGCGCAAACTGCGATCGATTTGTCTTGCTTTGTTTTGCACACTACTGATTGTTTTGAGTCCGCTACGAGTTCTCAGCCAGTCCACTCTAACAGTCGCGGTTGAGCCTGTTTATGCTCCATTTGAGTTTCGCAGCCCAACTGGAGAACTTCAAGGATTCGACATTGATATCATCCGCGAGATTGGGAAAGCTGCGGGATTCGGGGTGAGGTTTCAGAATTTAACCTTTGATGGCATTATTCCAGCATTACAGGCAGGCACGATCGATGCCGCAGTGGGAGCAATGACAATCACGCCAGCGCGATCGCAAGTAGTGGATTTTTCGCGACCATACTTCAAAGCAGGAT
>JADEXW010000859.1 GCA_015206935.1 Pseudanabaenaceae cyanobacterium LEGE 13415
CAATCCGATTCCATTGTTTCAGCGAAGAGTTTCGCAGCATGGCGACCCCTCCAGATTCTCTTGTCTCTAAATTATCCAACTGAAAGAGTCCTTGCTCACAGTTTCAACACAAACCTACACCTGTAAGGGATTTAGGGGGCATTAGCCGATTCAACCGCAGCGCAGGAGACTTGTGTATACACAGTAGTCCGCAGCGCTTTCCACCTTCAAAGTCCCCCAAATTTGGGGGATTTAGGGGGCATTAGCCGATTCAACCGCAGCGCAAAAGACTTGTGTATACACAGTAGTCCGCCATGCGGTGGGGTAGTTCACCTTCAAAATCCTGATTGATCTTCTTGTTCTTGCGCCAATGTCAAGGCTTGGTCGTAGAGTCGATCGCCAATTCTCGTTCCTTTTCCGATAAGTGCGTCCAAAACTTCTTTCACGCTTCCAAGCAGCCCACGCTGTTTCGCCAAAATTAGAATGCCGATCGTACCAATCACGGGTAACTGCCGTGAGATCGCAACTCGTCGCGCCGCTCGTTCATCAATTAACACTTGATCTGCATTAAGTTCTTCTGCAAGCGCAATCGCCGCAGCTTCCCCTATATCCAAATTGAAGTCGCGCTGCAAAAGTTCACATTCTTGAACGTTGAGTAGCGATCGGATTTCTAGCCAGCCTAATTCAGGTATCAATTGCGCGGCTGGATGATTTCCGGTTATCAATTCAACATAGACTTCCTGGGGAATGATCACAACATCAAAAAGCTCATGCAGCAAGTGGATCTGTCCAACTTTGGCTAACTCACTCAAAGGAGTAGTATCAGAGACAATAATCATGCTGAGTGCTGATCTAAAACAGCACTTGCTTGCTTAATTTCATGCTGCAAATCTTCAAGCTCCAAAGAATCATCAAATAAAGAGATTCCGAATCGTCCCATGCGATCGATCATCTCAATACGAGACACACCTAATAAACTCGCTGCTTTGCCGCTACTAATCTCACCTGCCGCCAGTAGAGTCATCACATAAGCTTCTTTAGCATTCTTCAAGGCTTTTACTTGAACCGCATCCGAAATCTTAACCACAGGTAGCGTAAACATAACCTGCAATGCTTCTGTATTAGAGAGGTGAGTATTCATTCGTGTGTTGCTCTCAAATCTTATTTTTAGCGTACTTCGGATTTGTGAACTCGTTGATCGTTTTCAAATCAGAAATTGGTAGAAATGACAAAATTAGCTGGAAGTCATGCCAGTATGCTGATCATTATTATCTATTGAATATTACAATGCACACTGATCAAACTTCACTCAAGGCACTGAAATTTGCAGCCTGTACGAGCATTTTATCGATCGTACTTCTCGCCAGTTCTGCCATCGTGAAATCAATCGGAAATTACGCTGGCAGTTTGACCTAAACTTAGCCCCGATCTCGAAGCCAGGCAAATCGATCAATTACTCGCATCTCAAGCACACGAACAATCGAGATCATCTCAAAGACGAAATGACGCTGGATTTTGTGCAGGAAGGGATAGCCAAACCCTTTCTTGGGATTTGCGGCTGCGCTAAACATCCTCAGCAAGTCTGCTACTAAACGGCAGAATCTGAGTCAGATGTAAAAACGGATGAGATTGCGAAATCAATTTCGCGGCATCGATTCGGGTCAGCGGCTTTGAGAAGAGATAACCCTGAGCATATTCGCATTTCAGTGCTTTTAACTGCGCCAGTTGCTTTGGGGTTTCGACCCCTTCCGCGACGACATCCATCCCCAGATTCCATGCCAGTGTGATGATGGTGCGAACCAGTTCTAGCTTTTCGCCATCAATATCAACCCGGCTGACAAAAGAGCGATCGATTTTCAACACATCCATCGGAAAACGGTAGAGATACCCTAACGACGAGTAGCCCGTTCCAAAGTCATCGACGGAAAGCTGAATTCCCATTGCCTTGAGTTGGAGCAACATATCCATTGCGGATTCGGTG
>JADEXW010000860.1 GCA_015206935.1 Pseudanabaenaceae cyanobacterium LEGE 13415
ATGAAGCAGTTGCGATCGTGGATTCCACTCGGAACGAAGTTGAAGAACTCGAAAAGCAAGTTCAACAACTTTCAGATCGACTTCTAGCAGGAGTTGGATTTGAGTACGGGAAAGACAGCCAGGAATACAAAACGGCAGGTGGAGTTCGTACCAGCGATCGTGTTCGGAAGAGCATTAAAACCCGAATCAAAAACGCAACCGCTTCAGAAGTAACCGAAAAAGCCGAAACTAACTAATGGGTGAGTGTACTTGAGAGACCGTGACATCGTGAAAAGCTCAATTCCAAACTATCAAAATCAGGATAGAGCTTTCTTTAAGTTGTATATTCTGCGTTGATTTTTACATAGTCATAGCTTAAGTCGCAGCCCCAAGCTTTTCCACTTCCTGTTCCGTTCCCAATACTCACAGAAATAATCACAGGATGATCAAGCAATTGTCGATCGCCCTCTAAACTTTTCTCGGCTTGTTGTTTCAAATACTCACTTGCACTAGGTCGATCGAACAGTTGCGGCTGTCCATTCTGCATCAAAACAAACTCACCCAACTGAATCTGTAAATCTTCTTGATCAAACAAGACATCTGCCCGTCCAGCGGCTCCTGCAATTCTGCCCCAGTTCGGATCGCGTCCAAAAATTGCAGATTTAACCAGGGACGAACCTACGATCGTGCGTGCCACTTTCCGCGCCGATTCATCATCAACTGCACCCATCACCTGAACTTCGATCAAACAAGTTGCGCCTTCTCCATCCCGCGCGATCGCTTTCGCCAAATGAATACAAACCTCAGTCAGCATTGCTTCTAACTTATCTGCTTCGGCTCCCGATTCTGTAATTGCAGGCGTTCTCGATTGTCCATTCGCCAATGCAATCAAACTATCATTGGTGCTGGTATCGCCATCAACGGTGATTTGATTAAAACTACGATCGGCTGCCCGACTTAGCATTTCCTGCCACAAATGAGGAGAAACCGCCGCATCACAAGTGACAAACGCCAACATGGTTGCCATGTTCGGATGAATCATTCCAGAGCCTTTCGCAATCCCACCAATCCGAACGGGTCGATCGCCGATCGTGGTTTCGAGTGCGATCGATTTCGTCACTAAATCCGTTGTCGTAATCGCTTTAGCAGCAGCATCATTTCCAGTCTCGCTCAAACTATTGACTAAATTTGGAATTGCCGATCGCAACGCATCCATTTTGATTCGCTGACCGATCACCCCAGTCGAAGCCAGCAAAATCGTATCAGAAGCAAGATTGAGAGCTTGAGCAATCAACTGAGCAGATTCAAGCGCGTCGATCATTCCTTGTGCGCCCGTGGCAGCGTTGGCTTGTCCCGCATTACAGAGAATGGCACGACAGTTCGATTTTGTTTGGAGACGTTCACGGCAGTAATCGACGCAGGCAGCTCGCACTTGTGAAGTCGTGAACACGCCAGCCGCGATCGCGTCTACTTCTGAGACGATGAGCGCGAGATCGGGTAAGCCAGAAGGTTTGAGTCCGGCAGTGATCCCTGCTGCTTTATAGCCTTTGGGGGCTGTAATCCCGCCTTCGATTTGCTGCCAGTCTGCCATAATGTCCCCTTCCTAAGTTCCTGAAACAGCGATTATATCGGGAGTTGCGGTTGGGGGCTAGGGGGATTTAAAAAAGAAAAAAGGAGGGTCGCATTTAGCGATTCCCCCCTGTCATCAGGGTGCATCTACTTATCACAGTATGCCATCAAGAGGGTGAGGGGTGTAACCCCCTCCGCAGAACTTCGTAGAATTTACATCATTTTTTTGATAGAGCTTCACAAAAGTCAGTGTTTTCGCTGTGAAAACGAGAAATTTCTCAGTGCTGACCGTTTTGAGAATAGGGACGCGATCGCAGGGATTTGAAGCGATCGCGCTCCAACTCTAGCCCACACTCGCGATCAGTTTCTCTTCTTCTTCTTTTGACAGAACGCGACCTTCATCTTCAAA
>JADEXW010000209.1 GCA_015206935.1 Pseudanabaenaceae cyanobacterium LEGE 13415
ATTGAACGCCTTCTTTCACAACAGAGCGAACGCACAGTTGAGGAGCCTGAATCCGAGCAACCAGAAGCAGAGATCGAATACGTGAATGGGTTTCCTGTCATTAAATCTTATGGAGGAACAATTCCTGCATCGATCGTTGATGATATGCGCGAAGAAAGGATTCGGGAAGTTGGTGGATGGTAAAAATTCTATTTGACACCAACATTATCGTTGCTTCTCTTTCTAGGGATCATCAAATGTACTCGGTGTGTAAGCCATTCTTAGATCAAGCTCGTGCTGATCCAGCCACAGAATGCTTTATTTCTGCTCATAGCTTGGCTGAAGTTTACAGCACTCTGACACGAATGCCACCCCCTTATCGAACTAGCCCGACTGTTGCTAACAAATTACTCACAGAGAACCTAGCTTCGTTTACCAAAGTGAGTTTAACCGCAGAAGATTATCAAACTGTCATTGAAAAAATGGTTCAACTCAATATTTCAGGAGGCGGAATTTACGATGCAATCATCGCTCAAGCAGCGCTCAAAATAAATGTAGATTCACTTCTAACTCTCAACGTCAAGCACTTCATCAGATTGGGATCAGAAGTCGCCCGACTTGTTCAACTTCCTAGTTGACATGATCTGCATTCAATGTTTCCTGGAGACCAATCATGGCAAAGACAATCCTTCGTGCATCTGCCACCGCTCAAGTTCTCAATGCCTCTGACACACGCGACCGTGACCGCCTTTCTGTCTGTCCGCTATTCTTGGTAATGACGGGTGAAGCGTAAAACGATGTTGGATGAAACCGCGATCGCTCAAGTTCTCGATCGCCAACCTGTTGGATATGCTTGATATTGACGGTAAAGCGTAAAACGATGTTGGATGAAACCGCGATCGAACAACTCCAACCACACTCGAAAGATTTCAGAGAACAAATTATGATCCCAATTGATGATGCTCGACAGCAGTTGCAAGATTTGATTGATACAGTTAGCCAGTCGCATCAACCGATCGTAATTGCAGGACAAAACAACAATGCTGTATTACTATCGGAAGCTGATTGGGCAGCAGTGCAGGAAACCCTCTATCTGCTGTCGGTTCCAGGAATGCGAGAATCAATCCGGGAAGGATTGGCAACACCGATCGAGGAATGCGATCGGGAGTTAGAGTGGTGAGTTGGGAACTGGTCTATACCAAACAAGCACAGAAAGACGCTAAGAAACTCGCTTCTAGCAACTTGCGAGAGAAGGCGCAAGAATTACTCGACATCCTGCAAGAAGATCCATATCAGAACCCACCACCTTACGAGAAATTAGTTGGAGATTTGGCAGGTGCGTATTCGCGACGGATCAATATTCAGCATCGTCTGGTGTACGAGGTCATTGAATCTGAGAATACAGTGAAGATTTTGCGGATGTGGACGCATTATGAATAGCTCGATCGATCCAGTTCTTATCAAGCCATCCTTGCTTCTGCATGAAATCAAAATTGAGAAAATTGGGGAATGGAATTTGTTCAAATTTAGTGAATCGCTACAACTTCGGATGGAAGAATTGCTAGAGAAGAAGAAAGCAGATCAGCTTGCAATTGAAGAGATTAGCGAACTGAGTGCGCTGCCTTCGGCTCACGTGAAGCGTGTCCGCAGAACTCGATCGGATTTTCACCCACATTAATGCAATGATGACAGTTCAGAGTGTTAATCAGTAGCATCGTGTGGATTCTGAGATGGGGGAAATTGGAGGGAGTGCGATCACTCCATAGTTGCATTTGCGATCGCTCAAGTTCTCGATGCCTCTGGCACACGCGACCGTGACCGCCGTTCTGTTTGTCCGCTATTCTTGGTAATGTCGGGTGAAGCGTAAAACGATGTGGGATGAAACCGCGATCGCAAATTCGCTACCTTCTCAAGCTACCTTTTCTGATGCCTCGAACGGCTCATCTAGTAAAATCGGATCAATGTCCTGACTTCTATCGCGATCGCGAAACTCTTTGAGCAATTGGAAGAAATGGGCAAACGCCGCTTTTTCATCAATACACTTGAACAAAAGGATCTTGTCCCAAGAATTAGCAGTACGAACACACAATTGCCGTTGCAACCAAGGCTGAAACTCTTGATAAAAATCTAATTCTGCTTCGGTTGGCAATATTCCCATCTCTTGTCGAGCAAATTTGTACCCGACTAAAAAATGCCGTAGCGCAGTGACAGAAGCAGTGCCAATGTATAAACCTGGTGTTTGACTAATCTTTTCTAGCAACTCAAATAGAGTATTCATGATCGATTGCTCCTAAAAACGCCTCAACTCTGTCAAGATAAACAGACCACTATGGCATCTAAAATCCTGTAGCCAATCTTCCCGTGATAGCCCCTCTTCAGAGAGGTTATCAAACACTTTGCCTCGTACTTCAACTCCGAAGTGCTGCCCATTAATCGTAATAGATTCAGTGATTCCAATCTGTTCGAGGCGGTTGCTAAGGATATAATCTTCACCGTTTCCAGTCCTGAGCCTGAGAATGATTCCTTCGATTCCCTGTCGAGATAACCATTGCACGATCGCTCTAGCACAATCAGCACACTCTAGAATGTCAAAGCGGTGAGTAATTTGCGCTATCTCTCGGTAAATTTCTGCATCAGTCCACTCCTCTGAATTTCTACTGATAAGTTAGCCTCTTCGTCGAACTCTGTCTTAGATTATAGTCGCGGCAAACTTAAAGGTGAAAGTCCTTCGACCGGACGAGATCGACACACGCATTCGCGATCGCTCAAGTTCTCGATCGCCTTGAACCCCGATCGTATGATCGCTTATGCTCACAATCAGAAAAGCTATCGCGCCAAAAAGACTATCTTTCCTTATCTAGTTTGCTAACAGTTCCTCGACGAATTGGTAAAGCTCATCTTCCGATCGCGCTTCTAACTGCATTTCTTTTAGCCCAATCAATCCTTTAGCCAGCTCATTCGCTCGATTCTTGTAGTGATTGTGTGCGGTGAGAATATCTGTGAACACTTCTTGTTCGATCTGAGTGCGACTGGCATCTTCAGCGATCGGAGACGCATACTCGACCGCATCCGCTTCGTATTTGAGCAGGAAAATCAAAGCTTGACTTAACTGTTTAAGGTTCTGCTGAAGGGTGCGAACATCAAGATCTAAGCGATCGAATCCCACTTGCCCTTCAATCCGAAGTTCGACCATTGGTTGAATCTCTGGATCAAGTTCACCGGATTCAATGGCAGATTGCACCAGCCCGATCGCACTTTGTTCAATGTCTTCTGTGCTTTCTTGTCCTCGTGCTTTCAGCTTCAATCGCACCCAAGGACGCTGATAGTAATCGGTTTTCAATTGAGCATCAATGCCTTGATCATCCAGTTCAACGAGAAATACACCTCGTTCATAGTTCGCTTCTTCAACACTGTTCGCCTCAGTTGATCCAGGATTAAAGATCCAACCTTGCTCGATATAGCTCTTATGAATGTGTCCGAGTGCTAGATAATCAACGCCTGCTTCTTTGAGTGGTAGTAACTCTGTGTAGCGCATGGCTCCTTGATATCTTGCAATCTGACCCTCTAGCCCTTGGTGGAATAGCATTACAGTCTGTCCGGGACTGGGTGGAAGTTGTTGAATCGCTTCTGCTAATCGCTCGATCGCTCTCGGTGCTGAAGCGCCATACCAACGCGAACCTAACACTCTCACACCACAATCGAGATCAATGTATCCGCCGACTTTTCCATCCCACGGCTCATACACCATGCCTTCTTCAGCGCGATCGGGTTCAAGCAAAATCACTAGATCATCTTCTGCTAGATATCTCAGCCAATTCGTGACCGTTCCATAAGGACGATTATCGTGATTTCCTTCGATCGCAATGGTTGGAATTCCCGCTTCTTTCAACATCTGAAAACAGATCTTGGCTTGATTGAGAATGTTTGGCTGAATCACACGGTGTTCAAACAAATCACCCGCGATGATCACAAAATCAACATCCGCTTCGATCGCATATTTTTGCAGCGCATTTTCAAACGCAAGATAGAAATCCTTAGTGCGTTCTTTGCTTTCATAGCGATCGAATCCTAAGTGAATATCAGCAAGATGAAGAAATCGCGGCATACCAGTCACCACATCAGCAAGAACAAGTTTACTGCTATTTTCTCAATTATGCAGACTTAAAAATTAGGTCGATGCGATCGTGTCTCAGATACGGCATAATGAGGAGGTTTTCTAATTTTCAGCCCCTTTTTTAAGCGATATGCGTACCCTGTACTGTGGTCAACTTCGAGCAAGCAATATTGGTGAAACGGTCACGCTCTATGGATGGGTGGATCGACGACGTGACCACGGGTATGTAATTTTTATCGATTTACGCGATCGTGAAGGGATTGTTCAAGTCGTCAGCGATCCCGAACGGACTCCGAATTCCTACAAAATTGCGGGTGATTTGCGAAACGAGTATGTGATCAAAATTGTTGGACGAGTGACAAAGCGTCCTGATGAGTCACTGAATCCAAAGATCCCAACCGGAGAAGTTGAGATTTATGCAGACGAAATCGAAATTCTGAATGCTGTTCGTAAACAGCTTCCATTCCAAGTGTCTGCGGCTGAGAATGAATCAGTACGTGAAGAGTTGCGGCTGAAATATCGCTATTTGGATTTGAGACGCGATCGTATGAGTCGCAATCTGCAACTGCGGCATCAATTGATCAAATCAATGCGGCGATTCTTAGAAGACAGTGAAGGATTTGTTGAAGTTGAAACGCCGATTTTGACTCGATCGACTCCTGAAGGTGCAAGAGATTATCTCGTTCCATCACGAGTCAATGCAGGTGAATGGTATGCGTTGCCACAATCGCCGCAGCTATTTAAGCAATTGTTGATGGTGTCAGGACTCGATCGCTACTATCAAATCGCTCGTTGTTTCCGCGATGAAGATTTACGCGCCGAACGTCAGCCCGAATTTACACAGCTTGACATGGAAATGAGCTTCATGACTCAAGACGAAATTTTGGAGCTAAATGAACGGCTAGTCTGTCACATTATTAAGACGATCAAAGGTGTTGAAATTCCGCGCCCATTTCCTCGGTTAACTTACGCGGAAGCAATGGATCGTTATGGCAGCGACAAGCCCGATACTCGATTCGGTTTAGAGCTAGTGAATGTTTCCGATGTGGTCGAGGACTGCGGTTTCAAAGTCTTTTCCGATGCGGTGAAGAAAGGCGGATTGGTCAAAATTCTGCCAATTCCAAACGGGAATGATGCAATCTCGAATGTTCGGATTAAGCCCGGTGGTGATGTGTTCAAAGAAGCCTCCGAAGCGGGAGCGAGAGGACTCGCTTACATTCGTGTTCGAGAAGATGGCGACATTGATACGATTGGAGCGATCAAAGACAATCTTTCCGATGCTCAGAAACAAGAGATTCTCACTCGCACAGAAGCTAAACCAGGACATCTTTTATTGTTCGCGGCGGGTGATTCAGCAAGCGTGAATAAAACACTCGATCGCTTACGCCAATATCTTGGTAATGAACTCGGCATGATTGATCCCGACAAGATGAATCTGCTCTGGGTGGTTGATTTCCCGATGTTCGAGTGGAATGCCGACGAGAAACGTTATGAAGCATTGCACCATCCCTTTACGGCTCCGCATCCTGATGATGTAGAGGATCTGAAAACGGCTCGCGCTCAAGCTTACGATCTCGCCTTTAATGGGTTTGAAGTCGGGGGCGGCAGTGTGCGGATTCATCAACCGGAACTGCAAGCGAAAGTATTTGAAACGATCGGCATTTCCCAAGAAGAAGCGCAGAGTAAATTCGGCTTCTTGCTCGAAGCGTTTGAATACGGTGCGCCGCCTCATGGGGGGTTGGCTTACGGTATCGATCGCTGGGTAATGCTGCTATCCGGTGAAGAATCGATCCGCGATGTGATTGCCTTTCCGAAGACTCAGCAGGCGCGTTGTTTGCTCACGAGCGCTCCTTCTAGCGTCGATGATAAACAATTGAAGGAGTTGCACGTGGCTTCTACTTTCAAGCCCAAATCTGGTACACCTTAATCGCAATGCAGTGTATGGCAGACCTCGAACAAACTTTAATCGAAACGGTACGTTCTCTGTCTCCTACTCATCAGGAAGCAGTGCTGAGTTTTGCACGATCGCTGTCTAACAATATTGATCGGATCGAACCACTGCCGCTCTCTCTTTCGCTTCAACAAATTGCAAAACTGCCAATTCAGGAGCGCGATCGTTTGCTCGCTCCTTATATAGCTGCGATGGCAGAAGACTTTCAGACTGATCCAGAACTCACTGAGTTCTCAGTTTTGGATACTGAGGATTGGGAGGATTAGCGTTGTCGATTGCAAAACGTGGTGAAATTTGGCTCGTTGATCTAAATCCGACGAGGGGGCAGGAAATTAAAAAGACCCGTCCTGTGATTGTGATTAGCTCGAATACCTAATAATGCGATCGCAATCCGGATCGTGATTCCGATCGCAACTTGGCAAGAGAAGTTTAGGACTCGTCCGTTCATGGTCAAGATTCCAGCAACTCCAGAGAATGGACTCGATCGCGATTCTGCTGGCAATGTTCTACAAATTCGGAGTGTTTCTACAGAACGTTTTGTAAATCAAATTGGGCGAGTTGAGGAAGACCGACTTAAGGAACTGTTAGCAGGTCTAGTAATTTGTGTGGAGTACGATCCAGAGGTTTGAGTGTTTCTAGTGCGATGTCTCCTCACAACAAACGTTTACCTATTCCTGACGAACGGCGTAATTTTCTGAGTGAACATATTGAGCTTTGTGAAGTGCGTTCAAGGTTTAATTTCGATCGCTCATCACCACATTTTCCGGCTCAGAATTCGGATCAAACAACCACTGTTTCGCATCATTCATCAAAGCTTCCTCAGCCGCGCGTGGGAGTTGCACCTCAACACCGTTTGTGACTGCACCAAGTAAACGGAGACCTGCATTTTCAGTCAGTTGATCGATCGCTTCTTCCAACAAACTTCGCTGCGTCACACCCGGACGAGTCACCAGCACCATTCCATCTGTGAACGGCTCTAAAATTAACGCATCATTACACTGGCTCAACGGTGGAGAATCGAGAATTACCAGATCAAATCGTCCGCGTGCATCTTCGAGTAAGCGGCGGAGTTCACTTGATTCCAGCAAAGATGCTGCCGCTGGTTGAGGACCGGGACTGGGTACAACATAGAGATTTTCCACGTCGGGAGCGAGTCGAATACAGTCGCTAATCTGTCCAAAGTAGCGCAGCGGTTCGAGTTGGCTATCTGGATCAGGCGTGAGGTTAACTTGATGAGCCGCAGAAGACGATCGTAGATCTGCTTCGATCAATAAAGTGCGTTTTCCAGCACGAGCAGACGCGATCGCTAAATTGTAAGCTGTAAGAGTCTTACCCTCATTCTCGATCGTGCTAATCATCATAATCACGCGCAGATTCTTCGATTCGGTCAGGCGAAGATTACTCCGGAATCGCTCATAGTATTCTGCATAAGGTGAATCGGGTCGATTGAGAATCGGTGTGTCATTGGGAATAAAGGATTTGACCAACGGTAAGATGCCGAGAATCGCGACATCTCTTTGGCGAATGGCTTCCCGTAGGTCTTCATCGGTGTAGATCGTTCCTTCAAGCGTATCCAGCAAGAAGATTACACCTGCACCCGCAACTAAACCCACGATCGCGCCTACTGCTAGAGTAATCGGAATGCTCTTTGGAGCTTTCACACCTGCGGTTGTAACAGTCGGAGATTCAGCAATTCCTAAGCTACTGACAATTTCCACTTCTGCGGCTCTTGCATCGACGAGCTTTTGCTGCATTTGGTCATAGAGATTCTTCTTTAACTTGACTTGATCTTCTAGGCGCGTTCTCTCTAATTGCTTGTTTGGAATAGTTGCAAACTGTTGGCGGAGTTCTTGCTCCGATCGAAGACTTGAAACGATTTGCTGCTCGATCGATTCTTTCTGAGTTTGTAAGTTAACGAGTGTATTGGCTAATTGTTGTCGTGCTGGATCAAGGCTACTATCTTGACGCACGTTAGCGACGAATGGAGCAAATTCACCATTTCCACCCATGACCTCAGTGGCGCGTTTGCGAATCTCTTCTTCGTATGCTTGCTGCTGTTTCTGCAAGGTTACGACTTGAGGATGTTCAGGACGCAAATCTTTCAGTAGTACTGCTTTTTGAGATTCGATTTGCTGTAACTGAGCGCGAAGACTTGCAATGATTGGATCAGCACTTAACGCAGATGAAACATAAGCTTGATTTGGATCGAGTCCAAGCTTTTCTTGGATGCTACCAATCTGAGCATTGATACCGTCTAGCTGTAATTTTAGTTGTTGTTGTTGTTGTTGACTGCCTGCGATCGATTTAATGATATTGCCATCCTGAGCCGCAAACAGTTGAGGTCCTTCGATGCGATCGTATTGTTCTAATGTTCTCTCAGCATCCGATAGCT
>JADEXW010000861.1 GCA_015206935.1 Pseudanabaenaceae cyanobacterium LEGE 13415
GCAATATAGCGACCGGGTTGATAAACTTTTCCAGGAGTAAAGCAAACTTGCCGCAGTTGAACGGTTTCAGCGGGGAGAAACATCGCTCTCGACATTCGGCGTTCGATTCCCATAACAATCGTCTCCTAAAGTGGAATTTGATTCTGCTGCATGTAGCTTAACAACCAGTTCGCCATTGTTGCACGTCGAGTTTTTCTAGGAACAAGCTCATCAACCGTATAACCGCCAAATCCAAGTTGTTCTTTTAACAATTGCTTGTTTTCAGGCGGAATCGATCGCGTTAATTTCACAACCGCTGGACGACTTTCAATAAAATTCGGTGGCTCAGGATAAGCTTCTAACCATTGTGGCTCAACGGTTCCATTGTCATAACCGAGATAGTGACAAACGAGACGATTCGCAGTTATATCATCGATCGTATCTTTGAGAATCGCCCAAATCGTGTCGGCATTTAATAGCGGTAAATCAGTCATAGCTTTTGTTCTGTCTGCGGAAGTTCAGGTTGTTTCTCTTGGGCATTTAATTGCTGCATTCCCTCAGCGACGTAAATTTCAATATCCCGTTGAATAATCCCTTCAATCTCGTCACTAAACACAGGTAAAGCTTCCTCATGCGTTTTGTAGTTACGATAAGCTCCACTCAGTTGAAAGAACTGCCAGCCGTGAGTTTTCAAGAGTTCTGCTGATCTCCGATAGCTATACCAGCGATTCCCAAATTGATAAAATTCATCGATCGCAGAACTCACAGTTACGACTGCACTAATCGCAATCACGGTGACTTTGAGAACTTTATCAACTTCTTTATCTTGATTAAAATTCAACGCTACAATAATCGGCACGAGAGCGCTACAGATAATCACATTCAGTCTCATGCGGCGATGTCGATCGCGCATTTCTCCCGCCCGTTTTTCCATCCACATCACCTGATCGAGCCATCGCATTCGTAGATAGTCTTTACTGCGTTGCTCTTTGAGATTCAGTGAATCAATCAGCTCTCCAAATTCACGCTTAAGTTGATCATTGTAAGCATCGGTTGTTTTTCCTGCCATACCGCACTCCTGAACTATCGAACGCCTAATACGAATTTCCGAATCGCTTCTAAGTGTTCAATTGTAAATTCTGCATCGTTATGATTTGCACCCCGAATAAATAATAATTGTTTCGGGGTCGGGGTGGCATCATACAAGGCTTGACTCATTCTAGGGGGAACTAAGGTATCCGAATCTCCATGCAAGTATAGGACAGGCATTTTTAGCGATCGTACTTTATCGATCGAGTTAAACCTTTGAGTAAGAATTAATTCGACCGGAAACAGTCGAAACTGCTTCTGAAGCAGTGCCATATCTCGCATTGAAGTAAATGAGCTTTGAACTATCAGCGCTCTTGCTTCGGGCTGTTTCGACGCGAGATCAATGGCGATCGCACCTCCGATCGAATAGCCATAAATCGTGATTTGATTCGGGGGAATTTTGCGATCGTTAACTAAATAGTTCCATGCCGCCTGAGCATCTTCGTACACCTGAGACTCAGAAGGAAATCCACCTTCACTTTTGCCATATCCTCGATAGCTAATCACTAACACCGAAAATCCAAGCTTGTGAATTCGATCCATTTGATCCACGCCGCCCAAGGTTCCACCGTTACCATGAAAGTAAAGCACAGTGCCTAATTTTGGATCACGACCTGGCAGCCACCAACCATGTATTCGCTCCGTTTGACCCAGCCAGTTTTTCACCGGAACCCAAACTTCTTGAGCCGGTAAACCGAGATCGATCGGGGTTTTGTAAACGGTTCGAGTCGGAAAGAAAATAAAGCGCGATTGCATCAGAAATAGAATGAAACAGACACTCACATAAATTACGAGTGCGCTTTTCATTCCTTTCCAAAGCCAATTTATTTTCATTTCAATGCAGAAGAAAACAGCAAATTATTTATACACATCCCCTCTTGCTC
>JADEXW010000862.1 GCA_015206935.1 Pseudanabaenaceae cyanobacterium LEGE 13415
CCCAAGGCTTCCGATTTTGAGAAGCCGTACATCGCTTCTGCTCCTACATTCCAGAAGGTGATCATCCAATTGAGATCCAGCGTCAAAATCGCATCGTGCGCCAGATCGAGTAGTTGGGCTTGCTCTGCGAGAATCGCTTGTGTATGTTGCTGTTCCATCAACGACGTGAGCAATCGAGCGTTGACTTCGGACAGTTCTGCGGTGCGATCGATGACGCGCTGTTCGAGTTCGTCTCTTGCCTGGATCAAACTCAACTCAAGCAGTTTACGATCGGTAATGTCGCGTGTAACAGATAGAACGAGAGCTTCTTGGCGATCGGGAATTTGAAGCGGAACGGCATGAGATTCGAGCCAGCGCCGCGTTCCTTTTAATCCGATGATTTCATATTCCATTTGAGCCGTGTTGCCCTGAGACACATAGCGATTGAAGTCATCGTATGCCGATCGATAGGGAGAAGCGAGTACTGGACAAATCGACTGACCTTGAATGGCTTCTAAGTTCTCTGCTTCGATCATCGCAAGTCCAGCCGGGTTGATCGTTTGTAGCAAGCCATCGCCAGTCAAGATTTTGACGCATTCCGGCTCTGCTTCAAAAATTCCGCGAAACTGCTGTTCACTTTGTCTCAGTGCGAATTCTAGCTGTTTACGATCGTCGATCGACAAAACAGTTCCGGTCATGCGAATCGGATTGCCAGATTCGTCATAAAAAGCATGTCCTCGTCCTTCGAGCCAGTGAAGGCTACCATCTGCCCAACGGACTCGATATTCGCATTGGTAAGACGATCGTGTTTCGATCGCACGATTGACCATTTGCTTTACAAGAGTGCGATCGTCTGGATGGAGACAAGCTTCAAACGTGGCATAGTCGCTCACCTGTGAACCGGGAACGAGTCCAAACAACTGTTCATAGTCAGGCGACCAGACAATCTCCCCGGTCTCAAAGTTCCAATCCCATAACCCCATTTGCGCGGCGTTTAAGGCAAGTTTTAACCGCTGATCACTTTCGGCAATCAGTTTGTTACTTAAATGTTCAATTCTGCGGCGACTTGTACGGAGATTGCCACTGGTTACGGTAATAATCACCGATACCGTAAGAAACAAGCCTGATCGAAGGGTCTCTTCGAGATTGGAAGGAAGAATTTGATACAGGGGCGGAATAAAAAAGTAATTCACCGCCATGAGCGATAAAATGACCGCCAACAGTCCGGGTCGCAATCCGCCATACCAAGTTGCCAGCGCGATCGCGATGTAGAAGAAGGCTCCGATTGTATGCGTGATCAATGGAGCGAGTAAAAGACTGAGAGAGAGCGCGATCGCAGTTGAGCCGATCGAGATGCAATAGGCTAATGATCTGCGAAATTTCATCGATCGCTTCTCCTGCGCGTTCGTTTGATTCGGCTCAAAATTCTTGTTACAAGTTCAGGACCTAAAACGGGCTTGGTAATAAAGTCATCGGCTCCAGCGGCAAAGGCTTGCTGTAACGAGTCTGCATCAGTGTGAGCGGTGACAACTAAAATCGGCAAATCGCCCCATTGCGTGTCTTGGCGAACCACTTGACAGAGTTCGAGTCCACTGAGCGGCATTTCTAAATCGAGTAACACGACATCAGGCGCGATCGCGGTGAGTTGTTGCCAGAACTCCTGCGGATCGGATAAGGTTGCGACTTCTAATCCCCAAGGAGTCAAAAGCGCCGATAACATTCCTAATGTTGCTGGATCATCATCCACGACTAGCACTTTGGCATCGGAAGATTTTGATCCGGTTAGCACTCGTGCGATCGCACGAAAAATTTGCGTTGTCGTGGCGGGTTTGTGAAGAAATTGCCGCGCTCCCAGGCGAGAAACGGTCAATCGATCGGCTAAAGTGTCTTGTCTTGTCAATACGACGATGGGCAACTGTGGAAATTGTTGGGCGAGGTCTCGTAGCAGCGGCAATCCAGCCGTATTTAAG
>JADEXW010000863.1 GCA_015206935.1 Pseudanabaenaceae cyanobacterium LEGE 13415
ATTTAATTACGATTCATGCGACAGCGGGGAAGATCGCATTAGAACAGGCGCAGAAAGCGATCGTATCCAATACCCCCGAAGGTTCTACGCCTGCTAATTTGATCGCAATTACGGTGTTAACGAGTTTATCAGCTCGATCGTTGGCGTTTGAGTTGAAAATTCCGCTAGAACTGCCAGAATATGCGCTTGAAATGGCGCTATTGGCAAAAGAAAGCGGACTATCGGGTGCAGTGTGTTCGCCACATGAGGTTGCCCAATTACGGCAAGTTTGTGGGGATGAATTTGTTTTGGTTTGTCCGGGAGTGCGTCCAACGTGGGCGGCGGCGGCAGATCAACAGCGAATTATGACCCCGAAACAGGCGATTCAGGCGGGAGCATCGTATTTAGTGATTGGGCGACCGATTACAGCGGCGGATGATCCGGTGGCAGCATTCGATCGTATTTGTGAGGAATTGGTCTAACGTGAATTCGATGGGTCTTGACACTCCGATTTCATCCCGCCCGTGACTGGAAGTCCGGGCTAACCGTGCGAAGCCCACTAAAGGGGGCTGAAGCTGAGACATGCAGTCCTGAAGGGACTTCGCACAGTTAGCCCCGAATTCTATTCCGGGGTGAGTGAACAACGAAGCGAAAGAATTCATCGAACTGACGTTGATTTAGAACGTGGATCAACTTTGGAGGTTCAAATCATGCGATCGCATCTTCTTGCAATCAGTATTTTTATCGCCAATCTATTCCCCATTTCCCCCGTCCAAGCCGCACGAATCGCCTGTCCCACCGAAATCGAGCCACTCGTTCAAGCTTTATTACCTGATTTACCTGGATACGCGAATCGAGTGATTGTTCGATCGCGTCTCGGAACCCTTCGCCTACCGAGAAATTCCGTTCTTCTGGCAGGACGACCCGAATTTCAACCTTTGCCACTCAACAGTACTCGCCCCAATGATCCAACCTTAAAACAAGCCTTTATCACGACTTTAGAACGAGAAACGGTCAGCGGAAAAGCGATCGATATTCAACAATTTCACTGGTTGTTTTTCACGCGAACTTCGGACAGTTGGCAGCTCGCGCTAATGTTTACTCGAATTGGAACCACAACCCCTAATCAGCCGATCACTCCACCACGAGACAGCCGCGATGGAGCGATCGGACGAGCCATTCAACTTTGGTTACGAGATTGCAATGCTCAAGGCATTCGAGTCCGACGTTAATGAGCCATCATTGCTGCTTCTGCAATTTCTTGTTTTGTTGCTTTCGGTTCTTTCAGCAAGAACGCACATAAAGCAATCTAAATTAAGCGCTATTGAACCACTTCAGGATTTAGTTCTGGCTCTGGAATCTCTTCGATTTCAGGCAATTTTTCGAGTGTTAATTTCGTCTGATTCGAGCCACCTAACACTTTCAGTAATTTCGGCTTCGGATCATGCAATAGATAAATTAATCGATCGCCGACTTCCCAAGTTAAATCCGCTGTACAAACGTGCAAATTCTGATCCCGTTCGAGCAACACAGGTAACAAGGCTTCTGTTTCGACCATTGCTCTTAATCGAGCTTGCTGAACTTCAAAATTCTCAGCATGAAACTCAGTCTCACCCAGCTTAACAGCACTATCTAAAATGAATTGATTCCAGGTTTTTAAGTTGAATTGGGGCGCAAATGCAGGTTGAATTTTAACTGAAGCAGCAGAATCCGAAGGAGACGCTGAAAGAACACGCGGCGGGGAGAATTCTTCGATCGCTCTTTGCGCCAAGACTAAATTCACTTCTCCATTGTTCGTCATGGCTAAAAACGTTCCGACTGATGCTAATCCTGCTTCTTCTAATACATCGGTATCGAGAGCGCTGCTAATAAAAACTCTAAGGTTCTCATCCGTGGGATAAGAATCGGGATCAGTGTCGATTAGAGCAATCGATTCACCTCGATCGCGAAACAATCGAGCAA
>JADEXW010000210.1 GCA_015206935.1 Pseudanabaenaceae cyanobacterium LEGE 13415
GTCAGTGATAGTAATGCTCCGCTGTTTTTGCCAGAGACCGGAACCTATCGACTGGTGATCGACGGCACTGGAGATGTGAAAGGAGCCTACTCGTTTAAGCTTCTAGATGTTGCAAAGATGTCTGCCTTGGAATTAGACACTCCAATTAATGGAAGTCTTAATCCAGGTCAAGAAACAGACTTCTTCCGCTTTCGAGGAACGTCCGGACAGCCCTTGTATTTCGACCTGAGAGAAACACAATGGATTAATGGCGCAAACTGGGTTGTTTATGGACCCCATAATCAGCTTGTTGCAAGCAGTGTTTCCTGGAATCCAGATATCGAATTTACACCATCCGTGGATGGAGAGTATGTTTTGGCGATTCGGGGTAACTCGTCTACTCTAGTCAACTATTCCTTTCAAGTAAGCTCTGGCACTCGCAACGTTAGAGCAATTACGTTGGGTAGTTCTGTTTCTGGAACGTTAGCGAAACCAGGACAACAAGACATCTATGAATTTTCAGGAGAGATAGGAAGTCTTATTTTCCTTGATGTACGCACAGGAACGTCTAGTTTCCGAACTCGACTCATTGATCCCGCTGGTCGTGAGGTTCAGGCGTTCTCCGGATCAAGTTTGAGTACCGATAAACTAGCTGTTTTACTGACTAATGCTGGAAAATACCAGCTTGTGATTGATGGTGACAACAATACGATCGGAGACTACAGTTTCCGCTTGCTTGACCGTAACCAAGCCACCAAACTGACATCGAGTTCTTCGGTCACAGGACAAATTAATCCGGGAAATAGCGTTGAACTGTATCAATTAAGCGGTGAACCTGGACAGCGCTTGCGATTTGACCTGGCTGCAAATGCTTGGAATAACGCGAGCTGGATTCTATACGACCCAAATGGTGCTGTACTGCGATCGCCTAACGCATCAAGTCCAGACTTTACAGTCACACTCGCTTCACAGGGAACGTACACATTAGCGATCGTAGGAAGCGGAAATATGCCGCTCAGCTATAGTTTCAACATTGCCAATCTTTCGGTTGCCCCGATTGCTGACAGCGGCTTTAACACGGTTCAGAGTGGAACCCTGAACGCAGGGCAAACGATTGATCATACATTCACCGCAACCGCAGGCACTCTAGTTCTGCTAGATAGTCTTGACAATACTGCAACTTGGCAGGTACGTGCCCGATTGCGTAACCCTGATGGCACATTCGCATTCAGCGATCATCAGCTAACTACCGATCGAGGTCCAATTCTGCTGGAGCAAACGGGTACCTACACGCTTCAAGTCTTTGGCTGGGTAAGCAGCACCACAGGATCTTACCGCTTTAATTTGATAGAATTGCCGAAGCAATTAGAGCCAGCGAGTTCTAGTACCCTTGAGCTTGGCAGCGTCACGACCAGTACGCTCAATCCCCAGCAGAGCCGTGTCTACGCGTTCGATGCAGAGCAGGGGCAGAGAATTTTCTTCAACGCGATGGTTGGTCAATCGATTGGAGCTACTCTTTACGACCCCAATGGCAATGTTTTGTTTACATCTTCTGATCTTCGGTCGAGTGAAGATCGTGGACCTCAAACACTGTCTCAGAATGGACTTCACTATCTTGTTCTGCACAACAATAGTGCGACCACTCAAAACTTTGCTTTTGAAGTCATTGATTTGGCGAATGCAAGAGAACTAGCCGATGGAATTCGGCAAACTGGAGCGCTGTTAAACGGGCAGCAGGCGCAAACTTTCCGTTTGCAAGCAGCAGCAGGAGAGCGATTATTCTTTGATGTATTAGTCCCGAATGCTTTTACATCGGTTGATGCTCGATGGAGACTGTATGATTCAAGCAACAACTTGTTAATCGATCGTGAACTGCGCTCAGATGATGAATTTGTGGTTCCCGTTACTGGTGAATACCATTTGGTTATTTTAGGTGGCGCAACTGCAACTCAGATTGATTACAGCTTCCGAATGGTGCGCTATAGCTCAATCGTGGGGAGAGATACAATTACACCTGGTATTGGTGAGGCAACTGCAAATAGCACAGATGCTCTTGCTCGTTTTCCGGTGAGACTGAGCGTACAAGATTCACGAGGCGCAACCACCGTACAGGACTTCCAAGTTCGGCTTTGGGCAGATCCAGATCATACAAATCCAATTATTACAAGTAAGCCGAAGTTACGCTTTGGTTTAGCGGATCAGATTTATCAGTATCAACTTGAGACGACCGATCCAGACGGTGATCCACTCACGTATCGACTGCTTGATGGTCCAACTGGAGCGACCATCAACAGTGATACAGGCGAATTGCTTTGGTTCCCAGATGCGACGATTAAAGCAGGAGATCGCGTTACCTTCATCGTTGAGGTGTCAGATCGACGTGGCGGTAAAGACGTTCAGTCATTCAGTGTGGATGTGTTTGCTCGTTTAGGACGGATTCAGGGTGCAGTCTTTGCAGACCTAAATCAAAATGGGTACAAAGATTCGACGCTTATTGCAGGTGATAATCCTCACGTTGTCTTTGCGATCGATGTCTCAGGCAGCACTGGTGGGCGTTATGTAGATTGGAGGACTGCGGACTTACGAACAATTACAAACACTGACTACGCTATTCTCGATATGGAACTGGCGACAGTGCTTGCTCTAAGTGAGCAGTTGATTCAACAGGGGCGTGGAAATTCAACCCAGATTGGACTCGTATTGTGGAATACGTCGTCCTACCTAGTAGACATGGACCCCTCTCAACCAGGAACGCAGCTTTATACGACAGCTCTAGCAGATCGCAACAACAACGGGATTACCGATTTACGTGAAGCTTTAAACACTGCCTCATCAGGTGGTGGCACTGACTTCAATCCTGGACTGCAAGCTGCTAAAGGCGTTCTTAGCAGCTTGGTTGGCGACGCGAATCTTATCTTTATGTCAGATGGATTTGGCTCGGTTGACCCAGCGATCGTAAGTGAAGTCTATGAAGCAGGAATTAATGTGACTGCATTCGGCATCGGCGCGGGAGCGGGAATGGGTCAGATCAAGCAGGTTGATCCGGATGCGTTGCAAATCACAAAAATCGACGACCTGATCAGTGTTTTTAGTGGGTGGGACGATCGCTACTCTCCTGAACCGTTCCTTAAAGACATTCCTGTCTATCTAGATCTGAATAATAATGGAATGCTAGATCCGACCGAACCTTGGCAACTCACACGCGAAAACGTGAGCAGTAGCCTATTTAGTTCTGAACTAGCACCAAAATACTCTTACATTTTTGAAGATCTCCTACCGGGTACTTACACGATTCGCCAGTTGATTCCGAGCGGATATGTACAAACTGCACCGAATAGTGGTGGCTTTGTTGAAACTATCACTGTGAATGGGGATTCTCGCTTAACACAACTGTTTGGTCTTCATAAGGTTAGTGATCCACCTAATCAAGCGCCAGTTTTCCGCAGTACACCTCCTGCTTCTCCGCAATTGCGCGTAGGACAAGAATTTAATTACCAAGCGATCGCACAAGATCCCGACGACGAACCGCTTCAATTTGATTTGCCATTAGCACCGCAGGGTATGTTGATTGATGCGAAGACAGGTCAGTTGTTCTGGAATCCTACAGATAAACAGATTGGACGGTTCAACGTTATTGTTCGAGTGCAAGATGGTCGAGGTGGAATTGCGCTACAAGCATTTGAGGGCGAAGTAAAACCGAGCAATCAAGCCCCTGTTTTTACCACAACGCTTTCATCTGAAATCCAGCCGCAGGTTGGTAAGTCCTTCCGCTATCAGGCACAAGCACTTGACCCCGATAACGATGCGCTGACTTACACGCTCGTGGCGGGTTCACCCACATGGGTTAGTGTCACCAGTTCTGGGTTGGTTTCAGCCACACCGCCCTCGATCGGAATTCATGAATTTACGCTGCGGGTTAGCGATGGTAAAGGTGGAGAGGCACTTCAGACCGTGCGTTTTGCAGTCAATCCTGCGGCTCTTAATCAAGCCCCAATCGTGCGATCGCAACCTCGCACTGTAACGCGCTTGGGTAGTTCTTACACGTATGCGATCGACGCAATTGATCCGGATGGAGATAGTTTGACGTACAGGTTAGATGCTGCTTCCGTCTCAAAAGGAATGAAGATTGAGGATGGTATTCTAACTTGGATTCCTGCTGCGAATCAGTCAGGTTTGCATCGAGTTCAAATCTCAGTAAGCGATGGTAGATCGACCACTACACAGTCATACGACCTGAATGTCGTTTCACAAGCGACGAATCGTTCCCCTGTCATCACCTCCGCACCAAATGGGGTAACGAACCTAGAGCAGGTTTATACATACAGTTTGGACGGTAGCGATCCAGATTTTGATGCGTTGGTGTGGAGTCTCGACCAATATCCAGAGGGCATGGTGATTGATCCAATTACTGGAGCATTGCGTTGGCAGCCCAACTCGAAGCAGATTGGTGAGCATCGCGTTGTGGTGCGTCTGATTGATGCGTCTGGACTGTACACTACTCAGGAATTTACGTTGAAAGTAACGGGTACGAATACGCCGCCCATGATTCTGTCAGTTCCGGTTACTCGTGCTGCACAGAACCAGGCTTACAGCTATACGGTCGTGGCATCTGACCCAGAAAATAATGTACTGTCCTTTAGTTTAGGTCGTCGTCCTAGCGGAATGACGATCGACACAAAGACGGGCACATTGTCTTGGACCCCAACTCAAACAGGAAGTTATACGGTTGATGTTCAAGTGACCGATGCTCAAGGTGCAACAACAACTCAAACTTTTGAGATTGTGGTAGGAACGACTGTCATCAATCAAGCGCCCCGTATTACTTCGGCTCCGGTCTTCTTAGCGAATCCTCAAACTGCATACCGTTATGAAGTCAAAGCGGATGATCCTGATGGGAATCCGCTGATCTATAGGCTGCTGCAAGCCCCGTCGGGAATGACAATTAGCGCAACCGGTGTGATTAGTTGGAATCAACCGCTGATCGGTACATACCAAGTTGTGGTTGGTGTAGAGGATGGCTCAACTGGAGCCGCGCAAGGCTACACTCTCACAGTAAGAGAGAATCGTGCGCCAGAAATTCGCTCTGTTGCACCAACAACTGTAACTGCTAATACTGCTTATCGCTACGATGTACAAGCGATCGACCTTGACGGAGACAGCCTCACTTACCGCCTTGATGAAGCATCGATCTCACGCGGTATGACAATCGACGATCGCGGTCGCATCGCATGGACTCCTAAAGCCTCGGATCTGAATGCGGCTTATCCGATCACGATTACTGTGACCGATGCTCAAGGTGCTGTGACGACTCAAGCATTCACCCTGACCGCTCAATCTGATACCGACAAACCGAGAGTTAATTTAATTGCAACCCAAAATCTAGTAGAGCGCGGTTCATCGGTAACGCTGATCGCAACAGCAACCGATAACACTGCGATCGCAAACTTGGGACTCGTGGTGAATGGGCAAGCAGTCATGCTCGATGCCAATGGTCGTGCGACGCTCACATTCAACGATGCAGGTGTAATTAATGCGATCGCGACTGCAACCGATCTCGCAGGCAACAGCAATTCTGCTAATACGACGATCGACGTGATTGATCTGTCTGCACCATTCAATCCGAATCTCGCGATCGATCTGCCGGATGTGGTGACGGCTCCGGTGGAATTCAACGTTGGCGGCGATGGCGTGGTTGGCTACAAGGTCGAAGCCATTTCGCTTGCTGATGGCACAACGCGGACACTTGCGGAAAAACGTGGCGCGATCGCACTGGACGAACAGGTGACCTTTAATCCCACACTTCTTGAAAATGGGGCATACACGGTTCGTGTCACTTTTGATGGGGCAAACGGAAGTTCAACGTCTGTCGAAGATACGGTCAGCGTTGAAGGAGAGTTAAAGCTTGGGAATTTCCGCTTGTCGTTTACCGATTTAGTGGTGCCAGTCAGTGGCATTCCGATCACGCTCACTCGCACTTATGACTCACTGACCGCAGATCGCTCCACCGATTTCGGTTACGGGTGGCGCATGGAGTTTCGCGATACTCGTCTGACCACAAGTTTGGGTCCGGACAAACTGTATCAAGAATATGGGATTCGATCAAATGCGTTTGAGCGCAGCACCAAGGTCTACATCACCTTGCCAGGTGGCAAACGCGAGGCGTTTCAGTTTGCGCCGATCGGTGATCCGGTGAACCAGTTCATTCGGAGTGGAACGGATACAACGAAATTCTATATTCCTGCATTTAGGGCACTCAACGGCAGTACGAATACTCTACAAGTGAGGTTGAGGGGTACAGATGAGTTACCCAGTGGCTTGAATCGGACAAAATGGTTCAACGAGGGTCCAGATGGTAAGTTCCGTGAAGTCGGAACTCCGTTTGATCCAGCTAATCCCTTCTTCGGGTTAGAGTACGTGCTGACGACGAAGGATGGCACGGCATACATTATTGATCCGACAACTGGCACATTGACCGAAGTTCGTGATCCGAACGGCAATCGCATTACTTATACCGATAATGCAATCACAAGCTCGACTGGACAGAAGGTGACATTTGAGCGGGATGCTCAGGGTCGAATTGTATCTGTGACAGACCCGATGGGTGAAGTCGTTCGTTACACTTATGATGCAAGCGGCGATTTGACCAGTGTGACGGATCGTGAGGAGAATGTCACTCGCATGATATATGACACGAGCTATGACGATCCGGATTTTGCAGGCACTGATGATCCAGGACGAACCAAGCGATCGCACTTCCTGCGCGAAATCATTGACCCACTAGGACGAGTGGGGGCAAGAAGCGAATACGGCGAAGACGGACGGCTAAAACAAATTGTCGATGCGAACGGCAAAGCCGTCGAGATGACCTATGCCTTAGACCAAGATACTCAGATTGTGACCGACCAGTTAGGTAATCGAACGGTCTATGTCTATGACGATCGCGGTAATGTTCTGACAGAAATCGATGCCGAAGGCAAAGTCACCCAACGCAAATACGACGCAAATAATTGGGTAACAGAAGAAACGATCGTTTCAGATCGCTCGGACGACAATCCGAATGATGATATCGTGATTGGCTTCACCACGCGCTACGAGTACGATGCGAAAGGCAATAAGCTGAGTGAGGAATCTGGAATTGTTACAAGACGCGATCGTCAAGGCAATCTCATCTCTGAAACCCGTTTGGGCTTGAAGACCTACAGCACTTACGGCGATAAGGGTCGGTTGTTGAGCGAAACCGATGCGTTAGAGCGGACGATGCTGAATCGCTATGACGCATACGGAAATCTGACTCAGACCGAAGATGCCCTAAAGCAAACGAGCAGCTATGTCTATGAAAGCAATGGCTTGCTCAAGGGACTGACCGATGCGAATGGTAAAACAACCAGCTTCACCTACGATTTGCGTGGCAATGTGACCCAAGTTAGAGACGCTTTAGGCTTTACCACCGACTACACCTACAACGATCGCGGCGATAAGTTGACTGAGATGCGGTATCGCAGGAAAGCCGATGGCACGATCGAGACGCTTTTGACGACCTGGACGTATGACACTGAAGGTCGTGTCAAGACCATGACCGATGCAGAAAACAATCGCACGGTTTATGGCTACGACAAGCTGGGACGACAAGTTTGGGTACTCGATGCGCGTGGCTACCTTACTGAGTCGAAGTACAACACAAAGGGTGAACTTGAAGCCAGTCTCGCTTCAGATGGCACACTTTACAGCTACAACGCAGCGACCGATGCGCTTGTCGTCGTTCAAGGAGGCACTGGAACCCGTCGTCAAACCACCTACACTTACGATGATGCTGGACGCAAAATTGCGGAAACAGATGCACTGAATCGCACGACACGCTATGTGTATGACAAGGTGGGTCGCTTAATCCAAGTGATTCTGCCAGATGCGACTCCAAACAATTGGGATGATAATCCCAGCACCCGAACCGAATATTATTCGGATGGATTGGTGAAAGCACAGATTGATGAACGCGGAAATCGTACTGAGTTCCGGTACGACAGTGCAGGAAGGCAGGTTGAGATTATCTATGCAGATTCAACCCCGAATGATCTGAGCAACAATCCTCGCACTCGTTACGAGTACGATCGTGCAGGTCAACAAAGCGCAGTGATTGATGCGTTGGATCGTCGCACTGAATATCAGTACGATGACCTTGGACGGTTGAAGAAGACAATCTTCGCTGACAACACATTCGTTGAGACTGAGTATGACAAGCTCGGTCGGCGGACGGCATCGATCGACCAGAATGGCAAACGCACGGGATATTGTCAAATGTGGTGTACGAGAGAATTAAGCCGCATCTTTTTTCTGATTTAAATGATCGCGTTCTCCCTCACGAATGCCATCTGTAAATTGAACTCCTTCAATCACCTCCGCCAATCGATT
>JADEXW010000864.1 GCA_015206935.1 Pseudanabaenaceae cyanobacterium LEGE 13415
CCCCCAACTGCGATCGCATTCACGATTAAATTTGAGGTGAAACTTATCGCTTCAAGATTACCCGCAGGTATCAAATTTGCACACGGAAGTTGTTCGTAAATTAAACAACTCCATGAATGACGATCGAACTCCTTAGATTTAGTCTTGCGCTAAAAAATAACCTGTTTCAAGATTAGGATTGTACCGAAAATTCCTAGGTCGTAGGACGTTTTTGACGGTGAATTTCAATTTTTTTCTGAAATTTATCCGTCTTAAAATCATTTTTTCTAAAATCAGTTCGTTTTGACCCGCTTTAACACTCAAAAATCAGGCAAAATGCAAGATTAGGCACGTTAATTTGTCGATCAGGTGTATAGGAGGAATTCGCCGTGGAATTAATTTTGGCAGGAATCGTCTTTGCTGTAATTCTATTTTTGTTGACCCGAAGTGTTTTTAAGTAGCGCGATCGCGTTCGCCAAATGTTCCTGAATTGCAAACTGGTTCTCTGAAATGGGAATTGTTTACTGCTGGGTGAGGATTTATTGTGTCATCTGAAAAGCCGATCGTTTTGGTCACGGGCGGAGCCGGATATATCGGTTCTCATGCTGTTCTAGCGCTGCAACATGCAGGGTATGAAGTCATTGTTTTCGATAACTTGGTCTACGGACATCGCGATATTGTGGAGTCGGTTCTCAAGGTGGAATTGATCGAGGGAGATACGAACGATCGCGAATTGCTTGATCGAGTGTTTGCCTCTCGTCCCTTCAGCGCGGTGATGCACTTTGCGGCATATGCGTATGTGGGTGAATCAGTAACTCATCCGGATAAGTATTACCGCAATAATGTGACCGGAACGTTGACATTACTCGAAGCAATGGTGGCGGCTGAGATCAAAAAGTTCGTGTTCTCTTCGACTTGTGCGACGTATGGCGTTCCGAAGACAGTTCCGATTCCTGAAGATCATTCGCAAGATCCGATTAATCCATATGGTGCGACAAAGCTCATGGTGGAGCGGATGTTAGCGGACTTCGATCGAGCCTATGACTTTAAGTCAGTTGCTTTTCGATATTTCAATGCAGCGGGAGCCGATCCCGATGGTCGATTAGGTGAAGATCACCAGCCTGAAACGCACCTGATTCCATTGGTCTTAATGGCGGCGCTGGGTAAACGCGATTCGATTTCGATCTACGGAACCGATTACCCAACTCCGGATGGGACTTGTATTCGCGACTATATCCATGTGGCGGATTTAGCAGAAGCGCACGTTCTGGGCTTGAATTATTTGCTGAAAGGTGGCGATTCTGATCGCTTTAACTTGGGCAACGGCAACGGGTTTTCGGTGCGGGAAGTGATCAACATGGCGCGAAAAGTCACAGGTCGATCGATTACTGCTGTCGAATGCGATCGTCGTCCGGGTGATCCGCCTGCGTTGGTGGGAAGTGCAGAAAAAGCGCGATCGAGTTTGGGCTGGAATCCTCAGTATGCAGATTTGGAAAAAATTCTGACCCATGCGTGGACGTGGCATCAAAAGCGACATGGATAGATTAGCGTGAGGTCGCTGGAGCTTCTCGCTTCGTTCCAGTCGGCTAAAGCCCCCCAGCCCCCAAGTTTGGGGGAGAAAGACTCTTAAGCCCCCAAACTTGGGGGTTTGGGGGCAGCTCCGAGGATGTCCGAATCTAAACTTTTACTGCTATATCAGTAATATGGAAATGGCGATGCGATAGCGAGCAGTACAGTCCGAAAGCGATTTCCTAAAACGCTCCCCGTCTCAGCAAAATCACATAAATCGTTCTAAAAATCAGCACCAAATCATAAATCGGTGACCAAATGATCTGATATCGCAAATCCATCTGCACGATATCTTCAAAATCTTTCACGGTCGATCGACCATTCACCTGCCATTCCCCTGTTAATCCTGGCTTCACATTCAACCGCTGCTAGTGATGATCCGCGTAT
>JADEXW010000211.1 GCA_015206935.1 Pseudanabaenaceae cyanobacterium LEGE 13415
CTATCGCTCTGTGTGTTTGGGATTATACTCGACGGATATTTTTACGGCGCAGTTCTCCACAACGCTGCCCGGATTCTACGGAGATCTAGTGGTTTTTTCTTAAGTGACTGCACCCGCTTGGAAAACGCGACCGATCACTTCTTCGATCGGCGGATCAGTGACGGATAAATCTACGACTTGCAATTCTGCGAGGATTTTCGCGATCGCTTGGGTCAAATCTTCCTGCTGTACTAAAAATCGAGCCGATTGTTTATCAACTTCCTGAACCTGTCCGTAAGCTGCTAATTCTAATTCGCTGTAAGTTCGATTAAATTCGACTTTAATTTCACGACAAGGCGAGAACCGATCCACCAATCCATCGAGACTACCATCATAAATAAGCTGCCCGTGGTGGATCATCAAAACCCGTTCACACAAAGCTGTGATATCTGCCATGTAGTGGCTGGTTAAAAGAACCGTTGCTTTATATCGATCGTTGTATTCTTTCAAAAATTCACGCACTGCTACCTGAGCATTTACATCTAATCCTAAGGTCGGCTCATCTAAGAATAAAACTTGTGGCTCATGAAGTAATGCCGCGAGTAACTCAGCTTTCATCCGTTCACCCAGTGAAAGTTTACGAACGGGTTGATTCAGTTTGCCTTCGAGTGAAAGCATTTCAGAGAGTTCACCCACACGAGCTTGCAGAGTTCGATCGCTCATTCCATAAACTGCCGCATTAATTTTGAATGAGTCTGCTGCTGGAAGATCCCAGATGAGTTGCTGTTTTTGCCCCATCACGAGCGTAATTTTTCTCAAGAATGCCGATCGACGCTCAAACGGAATTTGTCCTGCAACCGTAACTTTTCCCGAAGATGGATGAATTAATCCGGTGAGCATTTTCAGCGTCGTCGTTTTCCCTGCTCCATTCGCGCCCAAAAATCCTACAACTTCACCTGCTTCAATCTGAAATGAGACATCTTGCACCGCTTTTACTTGTCGGTAAGTTCGCTTAAAGAAGTGCGTCACAGTCCCTTTGAAGCCTGCTTCTTTGACAGCAACGGGATAGATTTTGGTGAGGCGATCGACGGTGATGGTAGACATGAGGCAAATGAGCGCAATAACTCTAATTGTAGTTAAGCGTAGGGGTGCGATCGCGATCCCACATCTGTCTGAAGAAATTTTGAATTGTGCTGCGGTTTTTGAGGTATAAGATCCCACAGTATTTACGTAAACCGCTTCAGCAGTATCTCCGATGTCTAAGTCAATTCCAGGCTGGGTTTATTTATCCGTTGTGACGAATGTTGTTTTGGGGACAACGTTGGGATTGTGGTTTTTAGGCGATCGCTATTTCACCGAACATTTGATCAATCCGTCTGCAAAACAATCGATGGCGGCTAAAGCGGTCGAGAAACCTGAAATTGTCGCTCAAGCTGCATCCATGTCACTGGGTCGATCGCTGACGTATCAAGATTGGGTGGATTTGCTCAGTAAAGAAGCGAAGGCAATGATTAAGAAAAAGCCTGATCGCTTAATTGTTCTCGCAGGTGATTCTCTCACGCTCTGGTTTCCGCAAGATTTGTTACCTACGGATTACACCTGGCTGAATCAAGGAATTTCTGGCGAAACGACTTCAGGACTGGCGAGACGGTTAAAGCTATTTGATCAAGCGAAACCAAAAGCAATTTTTGTCATGGTTGGGATCAATGATTTGCTGAGAGGTCGATCGGATCAAGAAGTCTTAGATGCTCAGGAAGAGATTATTCGTCAGCTTAAGAAAACACATCCGAAAGCCAAAATCGTGATTCAGGGGCTTCTTCCTCGTGCCAAAGAGTCGATTACGACTGCCAATGCAACTCAGGTCGAGGCATTATCAAACGATCGTATTTTTCAGTTCAATCGTCGCCTCGCTGCTTTGGCGGATCAAACAGGGGTCGAATTCCTCGATTTGCAGCCACTCTTTTCAGATAACGAAGGCTTTTTGCGATCGGAACTAACAACTGATGGATTGCACTTGAGTACTCAAGGATATCTCGTTTGGCGATCAGCGATGCAAACTTTCAATCAATTCGCGCTCCGTTAGTTTTATGATCAAAATTGTAGGCGCGAGGAATGGCGAATGGATACCAAGGCGTTTAAGCGATCGCTGAATAATTCTGAAAATTATCACCGGAAAGGATTCGGACATGATGCGGAAGTGGCGGAATCAATGCAGTCTGAATATCAGAGCAATTTGATTCAAGAAATTCGCGATCGAGCCTACACGCTAAAACGCGGTGATGTCACGATTCGATTGGCGCAAGCATTCGGGTTCTGTTGGGGAGTTGAACGCGCGGTGGCAATGGCATACGAAACCCGTCAACATTTTCCCACTGAACGAATTTGGATTACGAATGAGATTATTCACAATCCTTCTGTAAATCAGCGATTACGAGAAATGAATGTATTATTTACTCCAGTAATCAATGGGCAAAAAGATTTTTCAGAAGTGGAAAAAGGGGATGTTGTCATCTTGCCTGCGTTTGGTGCAAGTGTTCAGGAGATGCAATTGTTAAACGATCGAGGTTGTACGATCGTCGATACAACTTGTCCTTGGGTTTCTAAAGTTTGGAACACGGTTGAAAAGCATAAAAAAGGTGATTACACTTCAATTATTCACGGTAAATACAATCACGAAGAAACGCTGGCGACGAGTTCTTTTGCTGGAAAGTATTTGATTGTTCTAAATTTGGCTGAAGCTCAATATGTAGCAGATTACATTTTGAAGGGCGGAAATCGCGAAGAATTTCTCATCAAATTCCGCAAAGCTTGTTCGGCTGGATTTGATCCCGATCGTGATCTAGTTCAAATCGGAATTGCCAATCAAACCACGATGCTCAAAGGTGAAACTGAGCAGATCGGTAAACTGTTTGAACATACAATGCTGAAGAAGTATCCACCGAATGAATTGAATCAACATTTCCTCAGCTTCAACACCATCTGTGATGCAACTCAAGAGCGTCAAGATGCAATGTTCGATTTAGTGAAAGAAAAGCTCGATTTGATGATTGTAATCGGTGGATATAATTCCTCGAATACGACTCACTTACAAGAAATTGCGATCGACTACAACATCCCTTCGTATCACATCGATTGTGTAGAGCGAATTAAATCGAGAACCGCGATCGAACATAAGCCATTACACCAGGATTTGACAGTTGCAGAAAATTGGCTTCCTGAAGGCGAAATTGTGGTTGGGATCACTTCTGGTGCATCTACTCCCGATAAAGTTGTAGCCGATATTATTGAGCGAATCTTTGAACTTAAAGCGGCTGTTCCTGTGTGAGATGGTTGCTTCGTCTGGAGCGGCTAATGCCCCCTAAATCCCCCAAATTTGGGGGACTTTGAGCAGTGCGGACACATTGTGATGGAAGAACACACTCGAATTGGAATTGTTCAGGAATGTCAAATTTAAGCTGTGTTTTTCAAAGAATAGTTTCCGAAATTAAACACTTCTATCTCTCCTCAAAGTCCCCCAGAATGGGGGATTTAGGGGGCAATCCCCCGAACAGTCGATCGATAAATTCAATTCCCAACCTTGATCGAGCTTTGCTCTGTCTCTTCATCTGTTTTCTAAGCTTCTCCTTTGCAAGCCCAGTTTGGGCGGGTGCATTGTTCGATCGCGTTTCGACCTTTCCCGATTGGCACAATAAACCGCCTGTCGATCGAGCTACAAGCGATCTGATTTATCCAAACTGGATCGCCGGAACTTGGCGCGTCAAAAGCACTCTAATCGATCTCGTTGCTCCCTTGGCTCCTGAAATTGTCACACCTGGATTCGAGAGCAATCGCGACTATGTGAACCAGTCGATCGAGTTCAATGTTCGATTTGCACAACAATCAAATGGAGTCATTGCCGATCGCGCTTTTAACGGTTTGAACATCGCGAAGGCTTATCTAGGTGATAAATCTGTTCTCTCGGTTAAAGTTGATCCCAACTCTCCAAACAAGCAAATTACAACTTTGAAAGGAGACCGGATTCTCACTTCTACAATCACCGGAAGAGCAACAGAAACTCCCGCCCCGAATCAATTCATTACCAGCGAAATTTTTCAGCAAATTTTTCGTGGAACAGCTCAACCTTATTTCAATCAAGTTGAAACAACAACTGCGTACAATTACTCATCAAATCAAATTACCGCTGATCAAATTACTGCAATCTATCTTTCGCCTCAAGATCCTGATTATTTTAAGGCTGGAAATACGCCTGTTGCCTTATATCGATACCGTTTAGAATTCTCACCATTGAGTGAGTAATTCAACTCAAAATCATCTTATTTTTGTCGTAAATATTACAGTTAATTGCCGTTATCAGCCAAAGTAAACTTTGATTTCTTAAGCTGGAAAGACATAAGTGACTTTGCTATTCTCACGATAGAGCAGTGGATGGGCTGTCAACCCGTACAGCATTTGAATTTCTGACCCTTTTCATAGAAAATCCGTTGCGCGATCGTGAGTGCTGTTGAGCGAGATACGGCTCTTTCACCGATTTTAGAAACGCTTAAGGTTGTTGGTTTTTAATCATCAACTTTTTTTCAACTCCATTTTTGAAACCCACTCGATTTTTTGGCTAAGTATGAATCACTATTGCGAACAATGGATTGCGGATTGGTGTCAGACCAACGGCTGGACAGACTGGTTTAGAGATCGATCGAGCTACTGGGCTTTCCCCCCAAATTCCGTGATGCCCGTCCCGATCCCCTCTTCTGTTTTACGATCGATTAAAGCCGAAAAAGGACTCAGCAATCACGAACGCGCTTGGAGCTTAGGCGCGATCGCGGGAACTGTTCTTGCTGCCGCTTGGGGCTATGCCGCTGCGTCTCCGATGCCCTTGATGTTGGCATTTGTCGGTTGTGCGATCGTCTTTGCTCAGTTGGATTCTGAGGAGATTTAATACTGGTTTAATCTATGATTTGAGGTGGGGGTTAACTGCTTCCACCTTTTTGCATTTTGAAAAATATTGCTTATGAAATGGCGCGTTATCCTTGAACCTGATCCAGAGACCGGAGATTGGGCAGTTTGGTGTCCAGAATTGCCAGGATGTACTTCGGCTGGAGAAACTGAAGAAGAAGCATTAGAAAATATTCAAGAAGCGATCGCGCTTTACATCGAACCCCCACCAGTATCTCTACTTCCTAACCTTGCGGCGAAGAATTAGCTAAAGCTGATCAACAAGGGATTGACGTTTCACTTCGTACTCCTCTTGGCTAAGGATGCCCTTCTCTAAAAGCTCTTTCAATGCTTTTAGGGCTTTCGCGGCTTCTACGGTATTTTGGCTATTTGTACTTCGTGCGTTTGCTGTGCGAGTTGCTTGCTTTTCTGCTTTTGCTGCTTCACGCATTTTAGCTGTAGCGTTTCGCTTCATTAAACGCCACTGTTTCATGAATGTCTTAAAACCTTTGGTGTTTTCTGTATAGCCAACCAGAGTACGACCGTCATCTAAACTCAATTGGAAGAACGCTTCCTTCTTGTCATCGTATTGCAACCCTCGATCTCCTAAGTCATCCAAGTTGCAGTGTGTCACTTCGTAATGAGCATCATTAATTTGTAGAAATGCTTCATCATCATGGCAATCAATAAAAAGTTTTGGGGCACTCAAAAAACTGAAGGACTTAGCCTTACTTCTGAACTCTCCAGTAGATTGACGGTGACTGATATTGAAGTAGATTCTGAGACTTGCCATAGCTCCAAGAATTTAGAATTGAACGGGAAACTTATGACGTAAGTATTCCCAGAATTCTCATAACTTCTTCGAGGCAGGATGCTATCACTTAATTGATTGAGTTGCTTTTGTCGCACTTAATCCTCCAAAACCTGTGCCGCCACTTCTACCGCTTCAACATCGATCGTGCCTGAAAGTGTTGATCGCAATCTTTAACTCCCAATTCCTATGGCAGCGCTAAGAATTCTTCTGGCGATACGGCAGGAATTGAAGAAGCACTAAAATCGGATAAATTTCGGGTCACAATGATTTCTATCCCTGCAGCACTGGCGGCTTCGCTTGTCACTGCATCTTCAAAATCCGTGATTGGGTTTTGCAGTGCTGCCCGAATGACTCCATCTGTGACACTTGCAACTTGAAGATGCTGCAATAACCTGGATAAAAGCGATCGTGCTGTATTACTGCCAACTTGACGACGCAAAATATAGAAAATATTCGTCACGCCATGACCTGAAACATATCCTTGTACTTGTGGCTGTGTTGCCAAGTTAAGTGCTTGTGCAGAAGCAACCATAAAGGGTTGTCGTTGAGCCAGAACATCAAGCAAAACATCACTATCGAATAATACGCGCTTCAACGGTATTTTTCCTCTAAGTAATCTACATAAGTCTCTATTGGATTTTCTTCACCTAATTGAATTACGCCAATTAAACTTTGAGTCCACGGATCGAGATTGTTTAATGAGTGATCACTCTGACTTGAAGAAGATTGCGTTTCTTGTTGGATCGAATTCAGCAGCGATTCGACTAAACGCCAACGATCGCGAATCGGTAACTGTAATGCTTGTTTTTGCAAGTCTTGTAAGGTCATTCGCCTTGCTCCAGAGCGCTTTACGCTTATTGTAAGGTTTATGAATCTCCGATCCATAAACAAAAACCCGATCGAGCTTTCACCCAATCGAGTTCGTACAGTCTGATTATATTCGATTAATCCTCTAAAACCTGGGCTGCCACTTCCACCGCTTCCACATCGATCGTACCTGAAGGAGTCATCCGCTTAAACTTCCCTTTCTCAGCCGTCAGCGGTTCTCCACAGTTCGAGCATTGCACCTGCGCTTGATTAAATCCGGTCAACTCTGCACCGCATACCGGACAAGCAGATTGAACAATATTTTTTCTCACCCACCACTGGAATACGAATATTCCAACGATCGGCAAAATGATCAGGAGCGCTAATACAAATAGAAATGATTTTACCAACCAGCCTAGACCTACTGCGCTCAATAGAAGTGCAAATCCGATGATGGTCAGAAGTCGTCCAAATCCATTCAGCCCTAGTTGTAAGTTATAAAGTTGATTCTGGTTCACAGCGGTTTCCTCTGTTGGCGCGTATCTTTATTGGAGCAGATTTTGCTTAAACCCCAGGACGGCTTTCTCGACTCACAATAGATCTGGTATCCGTATAGAATGCCCCTGTGTGCAGCTTATCTTAAGCATAATTGATCATTCCAAGGCTGTTTTAAAATGCTGGAAAGTTTAACGAGTCCGAATCTTCAGACGATTTTGGTGGCGGGTGCAAGTCGCGGTGTCGGTCGCGAAATTGCTCGATTGTTACAACCGCACTTTACTGTGATTGCTTTGTTGCGATCAAACACTGCGGTGACTGAACTCGAAGCGATCGGTGTTCAAACTGTGATGGGTGATGCGATGGAACCTGACCCACTCGAAGCCGCGTTTCAAGGTCGATCGATAGATGCTGTGATTAGTACGATCGGCGGATTACCTGCTGAGGGGAGACGTGCAGATTTCGAGGGCAATCGCAATTTGATTGATGCTGCGAAAAAAGCTGGCGTGAAAAAATTCGTGTTAGTGACTTCGATCGGGGCTGGGGAAAGTGTAGTTGCCTTGCCGCCTGGTGCATTAGAAGCTTTAGGAGCGGTTCTAAAAGAAAAGGAAAAAGCCGAACAGCATCTAGTCGAAAGTGGTTTGACTTATACGATCGTGCGTCCTGGCGGGTTGAAATCCGAACCCGCAACCGGAACTGGAATCCTGACAGAAGATCCAAAAATCGCTGGCTCAATTCATCGAGCAGATGTGGCGGAATTAGTTTGTCGCTGTTTAGTCAGCGATCGAGCCGATCAAAAGATTCTTTCCGCACTCGATCGCAATCAACTCTTCACGCCAACTGAAATCGCGGAATTCACCCCTTAAATCGTTGAATCCAACCGAGTGCCATTGCGCCATCAAGAACCAGTCTGGCGATCGCAAAAAGCAGGATACTTTCAACGCCAAAACTTACGATCGGAATCCAAGCGCTTTGAGTCGCGATACTCATTTCGACGTGAGCCAATCCCCGCACCAATCCGAACGCCAGAACCGCACCCGATTTGAGGTGCGAATTTTGGTCTTCGCGGATGATATATCGGTACGTCACACCGAATAGAAAGCCTGCGAAAATTGCGATCGCGCCACTGATCCAGTAGTTCATGGATGGACTCGGATAGTGACTTGCCAAAAAATCATTCAATAATGCAAACAACGGAAAAATTAGTGTGACCGAAGCTGCCGAAAGCACACCAGCCTTCAGCGATTCGATCCGTTCTTCCCAACTCAATCTCAGGTGCTGCATAACTCTGATCAGTCCAAGCCCCTAACCCGTTTTGCCTTATTATTAGATTTATCATCCTTTGTAA
>JADEXW010000212.1 GCA_015206935.1 Pseudanabaenaceae cyanobacterium LEGE 13415
ACTTTGAATGGGTGCAAAATCGCAATGGAATGTACTGGACATTAGGTGAAGTGAATCAATCGCTGCAACAAAAGATGGTTGAAGAAGCGGAACGAATTTGGTCGATCGCACAAGAACTTTCAATCTCAGTGAGAACCGCTGCGTATGTTCATGCCCTGAGACGATTGGGAGAAGCGATCGATGCCAAAGGAACTCGGAACTATTACACCAATCGAACCTAGTCGAAACCTAGATGCTGAGGCATCGTTCTTCAGCATCTAACTCAGTCGAGCAATCAGCCATAACGCAAACCGCTCTAAACCGACTAACACAGCCGTAATTCCAACTGCTAAACCAAACAGAATTAGATTATTATCATTCCCGGCTCTAAGCGCAAAACTCAGCGAAGTCGCCACTGCTGGAGGGTGCATGATGTCCAACACAATCATTAATACGATCGTGATAATCATCGCACTCCCCGCAGCCACATATCCCGCCCCAAACAGCGTAAAGGTTAACCAACCTAAAATTGCTGCCATGATCTGAGCAGAAACTAAGGTACGAACTGAATTCGTTCCATGCTGCGGATCAAGATAAATCAGAAAAGCACTCGCAGCCAAAGAAGCAAAGAGTAATCGCTGCCGACTCAGAGCTTCTACTAAAGCGAGTACACCGAGTACAACAACAGTCGGAGCCGTTGCTAGTAAGAGTTCACCTTTGAGTCCTAATCTGCGTCGAAGCGATCGATTCGCTCCCTCGATCGGTTTTAAGCTTTCACGTTTCTGGCTCATCACATCCTCGTCTGTGCGGTTTGCTCTGACAGTCGGCTTTGTTCGACTTGTTGAATCTCACGCTCTAGGAAATAGTTCAACAATGTTCGCAACAGAACAAGCGCCCCCAGATTCACAATGTCCTGACGAGTGGGAGCAACCGCCGTTCGCAGAATGTCACTCGCCACGGTAAATTCTAATCCCAGTGCCAACACTCGACCGAGTTGCAGTCGAATCGACTCCGTAGAATCAATGTGATGCCTGCTGGAAAACAATTGATGAGCATAGTTAAGAATGCCGCGAATCACCGCTGCACCAATGACGATCGCGGCTGCAATTTCCGCACCCGCCGCTAAATAATCCACAATCACTTTCAGCCAAATTTCCAGCGGCGAATTCTCTTGTGCTGCGCCTTGTCCAGCATTCAGACTCAGCAACAGAACCAGCCCCAGAATGAGTGCTAACGGTAGAATCAGATTCGCGATCGAGTCTGATTTTCTGTTTTCGCGATTCATTTTCATATCCTCCCACACGCTTCACAGTAGAAGGTGCGGGAATGAATAACTTCTTTCTCTCGATTGATTAATTGGCAAGATCGCCGCGTTTCGCCACAGCAAAAACCTGGGATGCTCTCGATGAGACGACATAGCGCCAGTGCCACGGTTCATTACTCACGCCTTGCCAGTTATTCTTCGGAAAGGATTGTTCAAATCCAAATTGATAGGCATTCGCATTCAACCATTGATACGCTTTGGTTTGTTCAAAACTGTATTTCAAATCGGTATCGGGTTGTTGTTGATCCGCAATATCGATCGCATATCCGGTGTGATGCTCACTGTGTCCCGGTGGGGCGCTCAATTGGGCGGCGGCTTCTGCACTCCCGCGACGTTGGATTTGTCGATCGAACAATTCTTTTTGGTTAGCAATAGTGCGAAATCCTGAGATCGGCATCAATGATATCCCTTGAGCTTGTGCGGCTGTCACCATTTGCTGAAAAGCTTGTGCCGCTTCAATATCCAAGGATTCAGCCCGTTCGTAAGTTCCCCGCACATATTTACCGATCGAGACTAAGCGACTGGGATCATCTTCCTGATAGGGCAAATGACCATACAGCGTTTTCACATCTGGAGACGGTTTCGTGATTGCTTTAGGAGTCGCGGATGGAATCGGGCTGGGAGATGCGATCGGAGCAACCGACGGAACCGCAGAAACAGTGGGCAGCGGTTTCGGGGTTGGAAGCGTGGGAGCAGAAGAAACCGTTCCTGTCGGCGTTGGCGTGACGGAACTTTCTTGAGGAAATTGCATCGCCCACCCGAACCCGATAATGATCGTGGCGGTCACGATTGCAATTCCAATACTGCGGAGTTGAGCAGAACTCACTCGAATTTTCATGCACAAGGCTCCGATCGACATCAATCTATCTTAATTAACTGTGCCGCGATCCAACCGTCTGCTCCGGATTTGGGGAAATAAACTTTGTACCAGGTAAAGCCTCCCGAATCTTGAGCCGATTCAAGCACACGAACCCGATCGCCCGGATATGCCATGTGAACGGTTGCAAATTTTGTACCGGGCCCACTGCGGATATTTTTACTACCCGCCTCACCGACTAAGACAGCATTCGTATCATCGGTTTGGGTAGGTTGTTGCGGTTGAGGGGGATCAGGTTGAGCGATCGGATCAAGTTTGAGCAATTGAGCCGCGACCCAACCCGTGACACCAGATTTCGCAAATCGGACATTGTACCAGCGGTAGCCACCAGAATCGAATGCACTATCGGAGATTTGAACACGATCGCCGGATCGAGCTGTGTAAGTCACCGGATAGTTTGTGCCTGCTCCCGATCGCACATTTGTTGAACTATCTTTATCAATGATTGCTGCGTTGCTATCTCCGCTCTCATTGCCCTCTGAAGCAGAGGGAACTTGAGGCGGTGCAGGTTTTGAGGGAGTTGGATCAGACGGTGGAGCGGGATTCGAGGGAGTTGGATTCGTGGACGGAGTTTCTTTTACTTGGGCAGTCGGCGGAGTTGGGGATGGGGAAGGACTCGCAGACGGGGAAGGATTCGAGGCGATCGAGTTTCCAAACGTTTGCGATCGCAACCTCAATGCACCCCCTAAAATGCTTAACCCGATGATGCAGCCGATCATCACCGATCGCTTCCATTCACCGGATGAACTTGCTGCAACTGAGACAGGTTGAGACGGAAACGTGGATTGGGGTGCAACGGCTTGAGTATTCATGCCTGAAGTCGTTGGCTCAATCGGAGGAGGAGTAACGACTGGAACAAAAGCAGGCGGAATCGTCGCTGCGATCGAAGGAACTTGCAAAGCCGATAACATTTCTGCGGCACTGCTAAATCTTAGATGAGCGCTCATCTGTACTGCTTTGTTCAGGATTGCAGCAAATTCTGGGCTAATCGAGGGCGCGTAGTGTTGCCAGCTTAGTTCTCCGGTCATTGGATTGGTATCAAGCTGCTGTGGAATTCTGCCTGTGAGTAAGTAAATTGCAGTCATTCCTAAGCTATAGATATCGCTGGAAAAGACCGGGCGACCTGCTAACTGTTCCGCAGGCATATATCCCGGTGTGCCGACGACGATCGAATTCGTACTATTGCCTTGACTATTGACGATCGTACTCATCGATTCTTTAACCGCACCAAAGTCAATCAACACAGGCTGACTATCGCGCCGCCGCAAAATGATGTTATCTGGCTTAATATCACGATGAACAATTTGCTGACGATGCACATAAGCGATCGTCGGTAACAGTTGCATCAATATCGATCGAACGGTTGTCTCGGATTGTACGCCTTCGTTTTGAACTTTCTGAGTTAAAGTATCACCCTCGACCCATTCTTCAACGAGATAGAACTGTTCATCTTCGGAAAAGTACGCATAGAGCTTTGGAATATGATCATGACTCTCGCCCAAACGCTCTAGGATTGCGGCTTCGCGTTGAAAGCGGTCTTTAACAATTTGATGAATTTGAGGATTTTCGTGAATCGGCTTTAGTTGTTTTACCACACAGCGACGATTCGACGGCAGATGAGTGTCCTCGACTAGGAACGTTTTACCAAAGCCACCGTCACCTAAGAGACCGAGGACTTTGTAACGATGGCTGAGTAGGCTGGATGGCGTTTGGTTAATCATTTCACTGAATCGAGAGGACATACAAAGCAGGTACGGAGATCTACACTGTGTGATGCACTTATTTCTGAACGATCGACAAATTGGGGACACGATTACCCTTTTTATTGTCTCCAGGCTCGATCGATTCTTGGCATCTCTTCAGCTTTTTTCAACGATCGGGTTTAGAGATGCAGCTTTTAAGCAGCGTGATTGAATGAATTGATTGTGAGATGGCTTTTCTGAGGGACTTTGAAGGTGGAAAACGCCTCGGAATTCTAGAAATTTTTCTTCCTCAAAGTCCCCCAAATTTGAGGGATTTAGGGGGCTTTAGCCGACCGCAACGAAGCAAAAAGTTCCACTCAGAAAAGCAAACCGCAGAATTGTCTACTGCACCTCTCGCCAAGGTAGTTCAACGATAAATGTTGCACCCCGATCGCGTCCCAAACTCTTGGCTTCGATCGTGCCTCCATGCAATTCCACCAGATGCCGCACGATCGTTAAACCTAATCCCAATCCGCCATAGTGACGAGTGCTAGAAGAATCCGATTGGCGGAATCGCTCGAAGATATAAGGCAAGACTGCGGGATCAATGCCCGCACCCGTATCAATCACCTGAAAACAAAGCGACTGTTCCGTTCGGCTCAACTGTAGGGTTACTGTTCCACCTGCGGGTGTGAACTTGATTGCATTCGAGAGCAAATTCCAGACAATCTGCTGCAATCGAGCCGGATCACCTGTGAACGATCGTAAATCTGGATCAATCGATCGATGAATTTGAACCTCTTTAGTCTGTGCAGTAGATTCAACTGCCACGATCGCACTTTCGACCAGCGCTGTAAAATCGACAATTCCTGGTTTGAGTTGAATTGCACCATTGAGCAACTTCGCCACATCAATCAGATCATCGACAAGCTGCAACTGTCTTCGGGCACTGCGCTCGATCGTTGCGATCGCTTCTAGAGACTTTTCTCGACCAAACTCACGAGTTTGCAGCAAGCGACACCAACCTAGAATTGGATTCAACGGGGTTCGTAGTTCGTGAGAAAGCGTCATTAATAGCTCATCTTTCGTTCGATTGGCTTTTTCGGCTTCAGAACGTGCAGCTTGCTCGAACTTCAACGCACGAAGACGCTCTAAAGCTAATTGTTTTTGATCTTCGATATCCGTTGATGTCCCGTACCATTTCCGCACTTGTCCTTGATCATCTCGAATCGGCATCGCTTTGACCAAAAACCAGCGATATTCTCCCGTCTTCGATCGCATTCGAGTTTCGGTTTGATAGAACGATTTTTGCGCTTGTGCCGTTTGCCATGCCTGCACCAATCCTTCAATATCATCTGGATGAAGCGTCTGAATCCATCCTGCTCCTTGAGCTTGTTCGAGCGTTAACCCGGTATAGTCCGACCAGCGCTGATTGATATCATTCAAGCCACCGTTTGCATCCGCAGTCCAAATCAGCTGAGGAATACACTCGGCTAAACAACGATAGCGATCTTCAGAGTGGCGGAGTTCTTCTTCAATCCGTTTACGATCGGTGATATCTTCAGTCGATCCCAAGAGTTGCCAAATTTGCCCATCTTCAGTTGTGCGAAAGACCGTATCGCGACAAAGGAACCATTGCCATTGTCCAGCCGCATTTCTCAAGCGACACTCGTATTCATGTACTGCATCCGGTTCTGCATGGTTGAATTTGGCATAGTGATCCGCTAATCCAACTCGATCGTCTGGGTGCATCAAATAGCTGAATAGCTCTGATCCAAAGCTCTGGATTGTTGCAGGAGAATAGCCCAGAATATCTTCAACGCGCTGATTGATGTAAACATTGCGATGGTCGATCACATCGTACACATACAGCATTCCGGGAACCGTATCGGCAATCTGTTGAATAAATTGCTGTGAATCGCGCAGTTGAGACTCTGCTTGGAGTTGCTCTGTGATCTCAATTCCCATTCCACCCAGCATTCGTTTTCCATCGCTAGATAGCAGCGGAAACTTGACCACGAGCCACGATCGGACTTGTCCAGTGCTATCTGGAACGGTTTCAACAACACGAAGGGTTTCGCCTGTTTCCATCACTTGGCGATCGTGTTCGTGAAGCTCGCGAGCAAACGCATCTGGCAGAATTTCAAAGTTGGTTTTGTTCAACATCGATTGATCAAACAATCGCTGACCGATCGCATTCACATACACCAAGCGCCCTTCGTTGTTTTTGATGAACGCAAGGGCGGGACTGTGATCCATGAATGTTTCAAATTGAGTCTGACTTTGCGCTAAATTCTGGGCTGTCCATTTTTGGTGTGTAATGTCGATCGCGATTCCTACCATTCGATGCGGCTGTCCGGCTGAATTGCGATAAACATTGCCTTTGAGCCGAATCCAGCGAGGCGCATGATCAAGATCGGGAACAGACTGCTGCAAGCGAATTTCAAGATCATAATCGGTTGAACTTTGAATCACTTGATGGATCTGAGCATCAATGCGATCGCGATCTTCTGAATGCACTGTTTCTAGAAATCGCTCATAGCTCATTGCGGCATTCAGTGGAACCCCAAATAGCGTTTTACAGCGATTTGACCAAACGAACTGTCGAGCTTCCAAATCGTAGTCCCATAGTCCCAGATCTGCTCCTTCGAGCGCTAACCGCAATCGTTCTTCTCGATCGCGTAACGCCTGATTCTCGGCAGCTAATAAGCTTAGAGCAGACTGGACTTGAAACGACGGTGCTAATTGTTTTGTTGCAGTCCCATTCTGTAGGATTTGGGGAGGCTCTGGAACATCTGCTTGAGGCACTTCGGTCAGCGTGGTTAACACCGCATAGGGCTGGTCGCTTGCACCTTGAAACAAAGGTTGGGAATTGAGCAACAACCAAACTAAAGTTCCAGTTGGTTGATAAAAGCCCATAATTACATCACGGCAGGGCTTTCCGGTGGTGAGTGCGAGCATTGCGGGATGCTCATGACCGGGAAAAGGTGATCCGTCCTCGCGTACCACTCGCCAGTTTGGATTCGTCGATCGCCATCCGGTCATCTCTGCGGCACTCATTCCCATCATGCGTTCGGCGTTGGCGTTACAGGCTGCGATTTGTCCGTCTGCAAGCTGTAGCACCATTCCCACGGCTGACACGGCTCCACTCTCAACTTCAACCCCGTGAGAGTCAGCCGAACCATTCAGGAGGGATTTGCTGGCTAATAAATGACGATTGGAGGGGAAATCGATGCGCTCAAACATAGCAGGAACAACCGAGAGAAAAACTGACTAGACTGGGTATCAGTAAACCGGAAGCAGAGCAGTTGACGGGCGAATAAAGCGTAATCGGAATAATCTCTAAGCTAAAGGCTGGACTCCGAGTAGTATTTATCGAGCAATTCTTTTCCTTGCTCTCCCATTTGTAACAAGCGCTGTTTGATTAACTGCTCTGCCATCGCAGAGGGTTTAACGCGCTGATTTTCCCAACGATTAATCGTTTGAAAGGACACTCCAAGTTGAGCGGCGAGTTTTTCTTGCGAAATTCCCAATCGCTGTCGAAGGTCGAGGATTAATGCGGCAAAGTGGTGTTTTGTCACAAAAGGAAGCTGAGAAAGATTAAGAACACTTAACAAAATAACTCAGATGGTATAACACAATGCTCTCTCGATCGAGAGAGTTCGATTCAACCGTTCGATAGATTTACGGGCGGTGCGATAAATTTGTCGTAATTAATACAACCAGAGGTAATCTAAATTCGGGCGCTTGAAAGCTAGAGACCGCAGTTAAACAGGTAAAGTACCCTATCGCCCAGTAGAGATTAGCTGCTCCCGTCTGCCTAAAGCCATAGACCTCGAGCGTTCTACTTTTCAGTGATGCAAATTATACTTGATGAGCTAATTAGAGCGAATTTACCCTTCTCGCTCAACTAAAATTACGTTCTCGGTCACTTTCTCAAAGGTATCATCGTGACTAATGACAAACAATTGACGGAAAGATTTGATGTTTCCGATCGCTTCGGCTAAACTTTCTCGTCTGGGTCGATCCATGTTCGTGGTCGGCTCATCAAAGAATGCAATATTAATGTCTGCTAGAACTTTTAATAGAGCTAATCGAACCGCTAAAGCAGCACACATTTGTTCTCCACCAGATAGATTGATGAATCTACGAGAATGTGCGCCTTCTTGCACAATGATTTCATAGTCTCGTGTCCATTCGAGGGCAACATTCGGACGATTGATCAACTCTCGGAATAAGCGATCGGCTTCATAGGAAATCGTCTGAACATAGCGCTCGGTAATGCGTGGAGCGGCTTCTTTGTAGGACTTTCGAGCAAATTTAATGAATCGCTCTGTTTTCTGCTTTTGTTTTAATTGTGTTTGAGCTTCCGATCGCTTTTGTTGAGTGGTTTGAAGCTTAGAAAGCCGGGCTTCACATTCTTCTAGACGCTGTAGCTCGATCGGTAATTTGGTACTGAGCGAAATCTTTTGGTGATTTGCTTCCTGTCTCTTATACACA
>JADEXW010000865.1 GCA_015206935.1 Pseudanabaenaceae cyanobacterium LEGE 13415
CTTAAACACTTCATGAGTTGCCCCGAAACTACGCAACCGCTTCATCTTGCGAACTGGCTAACCTGAGTAAATCAAATGTTTTCCTCAAGAAGATTAAAAATTCTTGAAACCTATCGTTGTTTTTCTCAGGAGACTACCAGAATGACTTCGCACCCGCAGTTAATGATCTGGCGAAAGCAAGCTGCCGATCGACTTCAAGAAATCATTCTCAGCGCAACGACGAATGATCTTCAGCCGAATGATGCTCACGCTGATACATTGTTGCGGCAGTTAAGCAATCTTCCCCCACGTCCAAGCGATCGCGCTCCGTATCAAGGCAGTTTTCCGAATGATCCTATCGTTGTAGGAAGAATCAAAACGGCAAATCGACTCAGACAATTGATTTTGAATATTCGAGCCGCAGAATCTCAACCGCAGGATCAAGCGATCGATACTGCAATTCGATCGATGTCCGCTTTGCCAGAGAGAACCACTCAAGCGCCCTATGCGTCTTTATTTCGTCCAACAACACTTCCCGATATTAGTATCGATCGATTGTTAGAAATTGCGCCCCATGCCGATCGCGATCGAGTGACCTCACTTTTGCCGCATCTCCTTTTGACGATGGGAATGTATGAGATTAACACTCCGATGCGTCAGGCTCATTTTTTGGCGCAATTGATTCACGAATCGGGTTCATTCAACTATCTAGAAGAGATTGATCCGGGTGATTATCTTGAGGGTAGAACCGATCTGGGCAACACTCAACCGGGCGACGGGCGGCGCTTCAAAGGACGCGGATTGATTCAAATCACAGGTCGATCGAACTATCAAGCGTGTGGAGAAGCGCTGGGAGTGGATCTGATCGAAGCGCCAACCCGATTAGCAGAATACGATTTGGCGTGTTTTAGTGCAGGTTGGTTCTGGTGCAAAAACGAGATTAATCCTCATGCCGATCGAGATAATGTCGAGCGTGTGACTCGCATTATCAACGGTGGATTAAATGGATTTGACGATCGAAAATATTATCTTGCTGCTGCGAGAGATATTTTGAACGTTTAAACCTGGGTGTGGAACTGTTTCGGAGTCATTCCCACGGTTTTACGAAACTGAGCCGTGAAATGACTCTGATTGGAAGAATTGATAGCAACGGTTGAATCGAATCGGGATAGCAATCCCAGGAATCCGGTATGATCTTGACCGCTCCTGATTTTGCGTTTCTCTATGTTGTCGCTTCTTTCCAGTTTGATTTTGTCACAAGCTATCCCAACCCCGACTCCAACTCCTCAACCTCAAACGATCGTTGAATCTCAAGAAATGCGGGTTCTGCCCGGTGAGCTAGATTCGGTCTTGGTTTTCAATAGCAATAGCCCCGAAGTGGTGCAAAAAGAAGGAATTCTACTTTCAACGTTTCCGCCCACTGGTAAACAAGTCCCTTCAGCGCATCTCAATCAAGCATTTTCAGGACGCTTTGATATTTTTGCTCACCACATCGCAAAAGCGTTAACTCCGACGGATTTGAGAACGCTTTATCTCGGAGTGATTGCCAACAATCCAGGGACAGAACCGATTACGATCGACATTCTTCAAGCCGCAAGCTATCTGAGCCAACCGGATGCCCCGTTTATTCCCTTACCTTCTTCGATCGGAAACGATGACGGTTTACAGTTTTCGGGTCCTGGAAGTCGTGCCGTCGGTGAAGTTTTGCGAGGACTGAGACAAGACATCTTTCCAGCTCAGATTGTGATTCCACCGGGGGAAAGTCGGATGTTGATGAATTTGCCGATTCCGGTGAGTACTTTATCGCCGCCGTTAAATGGTCGATCGACATTAATGAGACTTCGCAGCACTGGAAAAGTCTATCTTGCAAGTTTAGGAATGTTCGCGAAGCAGAATCCGGATGGAACTGAGCGTGAACCAAATTTGCAAGAATGGGAGACGTTGCTT
>JADEXW010000866.1 GCA_015206935.1 Pseudanabaenaceae cyanobacterium LEGE 13415
ACTCTCGGAGATGGATTGGAGAGAAAAATGTCTGCTACTGAAGTTTTGTCATTTTGGTTTGGGGACACGCTAGAGATGCGAAAGGTCTGGTTTACAAAGAATCCAGACTTTGATGAAGAAGTACGATCGCGCTTTCTCTCTGTCTATGAGCAAGCTGCGTCTGATCAACTTGATAGCTGGATCGATTCACCAGAGCGGTGTTTAGCTCTGGTAATTGTTCTCGATCAGTTTCCGCGCAATCTGTTTCGAGGAACGCCTCGATCGTTTGCAACTGATCCCAAAGCGTTAGAAATTGCGAAAAATGCGATCGCTAATCAATTCGATCAGCAAGTTCCCCCAGTTCAGCGATTCTTTTTCTATTTACCGCTGGAACACAGTGAAAATCTGGATGACCAAACTGAATCCGTCCGGTTATATGAGCAATTTAGGGACAACCCTGAATTAAAAGAAACTTACGATTATGCGATTCGACATCGAGACGTGATCGAGCGATTTGGACGGTTTCCCCACCGGAATCAAATTCTCGATCGCCTCTCAACCCCAGAAGAAATCGAGTTCCTGAAACAGCCTGGATCGTCGTTTTAACCCCCGTTCTGAGTAGAGATTATGAATATCGCCGCTGAAACGATCCCCACCCTTGAGCAAATTAATCAGACCAAATCTACGATCGATCAATACATTCAATCGCTGAATCAAAATCTCGATCGCAGAGATGGCGCACTACCGTATTACTTATTCCATGATCCCGGACAACCGATTCGTGGAACTGTGATGATTTTTCACGGATTCAGCGCTAAACCGCATCAAATGTGGCGATTAGCGGATTATCTGTTTCGGAATGGGTTCAATGTGTATCAGCCCTCGATCGCGGGTCATTCGCTGATCAATCCTGCAAAGAACTGGTGCCAGGTCGATTTGAAACCTGAATATGCAGAACCACTGAAAGCTAAAGTGCAAAAAGATCCAGTGCTGCAAACATTTATCCAAAATTTTGCAAATAATGCGGCTTCAAAACCAGGATTCATGCAGCAAATGGGATTGATGGCGCGATTGGTGTTAATTGAACCACAACTGCTCGACATTGTGAAATCGCTGGAATTGTCAAACGATCCAGACTTCGATCGCTATTTCACATCTTCCCATTTGCGCTATCTCACCGAAGCTCAGGCACGATTAATTGAACTCGATGCCATGCCTGGAAACATTTACACAGTTGGTTTATCGGTTGGGGGTGCAGTGGCGTTAGGATTGGCGGCATCGCGTCCCGATCGCGTTCGAGGTGTAGTCGCATATGCACCATTGCTGAAAATCTACGGAGAAGAACGGCGACGGTATATCAACTTGGCAGGACCTTTAGACATTAGTGAATCTGGTTGGGAGCCAAATTTAAGATTTCCGGTTGGATGTTTAACCGCTGCCGATCGCTTTGGAAGTAGTGTTGTTCTGAACGATGAATCGGTACGATCGCTCTCGAACATTCCATCTTTCCTAGTACTCACTGAGAATGAAGATGCAGCCGATATTGATACAACTGTAGACTTTTATCACCAGATTGGCGCAGAAGGCGAAGGGCATCGATTCTTTCTATATCCCAAAGAAGACCTCGTACCGCATCCGATGGTTGATCCAACTGAAGTCAGCCAAAACATGAGTAATCGATTTTGGCAAAGCTTGTATCAGGAAACGTTCCGATTCTTGACTTCAGGACGGGTGAATACAAGCAATTTAGGCAACATCGAACAAGATCCGAACTTACCGATCGTGCCTCCGGTATAGCAATCATCTTCCAGCCTTCAGAATTTGATCAGCGGTTAGTTCGAGGGCTGGAAACGTTGGGGAAAGAATGCGGTAGCTTCGCTTCCCGTAGGGTTCGCTTCCCTGAAACCGTCTCATACCGAATCAATCTGTTAATGCTACAGA
>JADEXW010000867.1 GCA_015206935.1 Pseudanabaenaceae cyanobacterium LEGE 13415
CACGATATCAGCACCAAATCGCTGAAATATCAGATGACTTTTTATCACAATCACTTTTTGATGGGCTTGAACAATCTCACGATTTCGCAAGCTGCAAGATTCTTTTCCCGCTTATTTGATTGCCATGTCTTAGGTCGTCCACCCTGTCATAAAAGCGGTTCACCGATCAAGATTGTGACGCGATTTGGGTTTTATGTACTCGGCTTTTTAAATGCGATCGCTACGGTCATCTGTTCGCTCTGGGACAACGGACAAACCTATACCCGTCAAGATGAGGTGCAACGATGAAAATTCTTGTTGCCAGTCATTCTTATATCGTTGATCTCAACTGTGAAAAGCTCAAAGCTTTAGCGAATTTAGAACCCGGAATCGAAGTCACGATCGTTGTTCCAAAAAGATGGAGACCGGGCGGCGTGATGAAAGATACGATCGAGACTCGCTATCGAGAAGAAGGATCTTTCCGAGTCGTTCCAGTCTCTAACTTTAGCCAGAACAATCAAGGCTTACTCACATTCGGTGCTGATCTAGTTTCACTACTTCGATCCTTCAAACCCGACATTATCCAAGTTGAGCAAGGATCAAAATCGCTCGCATACGCGCAGTTTATTACGCTCAATAAGCTGCTAAATCTTAAAGCGAAAAACGTCTTTTTTACTTGGTGGAATCTGCCGTATACGCTAAAGTTTCCAGCTTCATTACTTGAGAATTACAACCTCAAAAATACAGATGGAATTGTAGTTGGCAATCAAGACGGAGCAGAGATATTAAACGATCGAGGTTACATCGGAAGAATGAGCATCATGCCGCAACTCGGTGTCGATGATTCAGTGTTCTGTCCTCAATCTCAACCGGAACTCACGACTAAGTTAGGAATCCAGCCTGATGAATTTGTGGTTGGATTTGTTGGGAGATTTGTACCAGAGAAAGGAATTTTTACTTTAGTTAAAGCGTTGGAGAAAGTTCGCGATCGCAATTGGAAACTCCTCCTACTTGGACGCGGTGAACTCAAATCAGAAGTGCAACAACAAGCAGAAAAATTCGGCTTCAATGATCGATTAATTTGGGTTGAAAGTGTTCCTCACATCGATGTGTATCGCTACATCAATTTGATGAATACATTGGTTTTACCATCTGAAACAGCCTATCAGTTTAAAACACTAACTTCGGCAGGTTGGAAAGAACAATTTGGGCACGTTTTAATCGAGGCAATGGCGTGTCAAGTCCCGGTGATTGGTTCTGATTCGGGCGAGATTCCGAATGTAATTGATCAAGCGGGATTGGTATTTTCTGAAGGAAACGTCGAAGAATTAAGCGATCGACTGAAGCAATTAATGGACGATAAGAATCTTGCTGAGGAATTAGGACGACGAGGATATCAAAGAGCGATCGCGAAATATACGAATTGCGCTTTAGCTAAAGAACTATTGGAATTTTATCGATCGCTTTAATCCTATGAAAATTCTACAAATCGTACCGTCGATTTCATTAGTCTACGGTGGCCCAAGCCAGATGGTTTTAGGACTATCAAACGCATTAGCGGAAGCGGGAATCGAAATTACGATCGTAACAACCGATTCAAACGGCGATGTCGGACAAGCTCCGCTCGATGTTCCTTTAGGCGTTCCCATTGCTCAAAACGGCTACAAAATTCTTTATTTCCGCTGTTCTCCGTTTCGTCGGTACAAATTCTCGATCGAACTCCTCCAATGGCTTTCAAATAACGCTCAAAACTACGATGTTGCTCACATTCACGCGCTCTTCTCTCCCGTAAGTTCCTGCGCTGCTGCTATCGCTCGATCGCGTCAACTCCCGTACATTCTTCGCCCTCTCGGAACGCTCGATCCGGCCGACCTTCAAAAGAAACGCCACCTCAAACGCCTGTATGCTGCTTTATTAGAACGTCCGAATCTATCTGGAGC
>JADEXW010000213.1 GCA_015206935.1 Pseudanabaenaceae cyanobacterium LEGE 13415
ATACTTCGGTATGAGAGCGGGTTGGGTAGACAAGCACCCGAAAGCAGCAAAAGCGGTGATGAAGGGCATGATGGAAGCTCAACAGTGGTGCGACAAGCAGGAAAATCGCAAGGAACTCGCACAAATCCTGGGCGGACGGCAGTACTTTAACCTACCGACCAACATCCTGGAATCGCCGCTGGTTGGCAAATACAACATGGGTGACGGTCAGCCCGAAATCAACGATGTTGCTATGGGCCCGCTCTACTGGAAAGACAGCAAAGGCAGCGTGTCTTACCCGTACAAGAGCCATGACACCTGGTTCCTAACCGAGAACATTCGTTGGGGAATGATTCCAGCGGAAACCAATGTCAAAGAAATGGTGGATAAAATCAACCGGGAAGACCTTTGGAAGGAAGCTGCGAAGGAAGCAGGAATTGCAGATGCAGACATTCCCAAAGAAACCACCCGTGGTGTTGAGACCTTCTTTGATGGCACGAAGTTCGATGCTGCCAATCCAACTGAATATCTCAAGAGCCTGAAAGTGAAGAAAGTCAGCGTTTAGTGCAACGAGTGCGATCGCATCAGTTCTGTCTAATTGCTGCGATCGCATCTTCCAACCTGAGTCATACCAATCTTTCACCTTAACCTAGGAGAGCCTCCAGATGAGTCGCATTAATGGTTTTGTGGGTCGTCGTAATTTAGTCAAATTGATGGGATTAGCCGGAGCGAGTGCGGTGGTTGCGACTGCCTGCAATCAATCTCCGAAAGCGGAACAGCCTCAAGCTCAAACTCAAGCTCCGCCTGCTCAACCGGTTGTTGATCCAGCGGCAGCGCAGAAGGTTGAAAAACGTCCGTTTGCAGATAATATGACTCCAGATCAAGCACTGGAACTGCTCATGGAAGGGAATAAGCGCTTTACCGAACAGAAGTCAGTGCATCCCCGTCAGAACTTTGCGCGACTGACTGAGACGGGAGCCGATCAGTTTCCGTTTGCGTCGTTTCTCAGTTGTGCAGACTCACGGGTTCCGGTTGAAATCCTGTTTGATCAAGGGGTGGGCGATACCTTTGTCGTTCGGGTAGCTGGAAACGTGGCAAGCCCAGAGGGGGTTGGAAGTTTAGAGTTTGGATCAGCCGTTCTCGGATCGCGGGTAATCGTGGTCATGGGTCATGAAGGTTGCGGTGCGGTGAATGCCGTTTTGAGAGCGCAAAAACTTCCAGCTGAGAGTAAGATCGGATCGCTTGTGCCGTACATTCAGCCTGGAGTGGATCAGGCGAAAGGGCAGCAAGGCAATGATTTGGTCAATGCGATTAAAGACAATACCTTGGTACAGGTTGAGACGTTGAAGAAGTCCCCGATTTTGGCTGGTTTAGTCAAAGAGAACAAGCTGAAGATCGTGGGAGCTTACTACGACCTGGATACGGGTAAAGTCGAGATTTTGAAAGAGAAAGCAGCGAAAGCTTAATCAAGTTTGGCGCTTTGGAGTATCGATACATTCCTCTAAAGCGCGATCGAGTGTCCCAAAGGATAGCATCAAGGGTGCGGAACGTCGAAAGGCGGACTGTACTCTTGTTTTCTTTTTAAAATTTCGACCAGTATCTACTTCAGTTAGGACACTTCTAAGAAGCCCCCCATCCCCCAAGCTTGGGGGAGCAAGAGTCTTAAAGCCCCCAGAATTGGGGGCTTGGGGGCAACTCCGAGAATGTCCTAATCTAAACTTCTACTGCTATAAGATTTCACCGCCCCAATTTGTTTGGAATCCCTTCACATCCACCTGGAATCGTTCCGCGCGTCTTTGCACCTCCCCAAGCACAGCAATAATATCTCTGCTCTTCAGACATATCTTCTGCACCTGTGAAGTCTGCATTCTCAACCACTGCACCTGTATAAGCGCCCGTTCTGAAATTCGGAGGTTCAGTCCGACTGCGAGGAGAAGCGGTTTCAGCCTTTCCATAAAAGAAGCGAGTTCCGCTTAAATCGGCTCCCTGCAAACTTGCACCACACAACACAGTGCGCGAGAAATTTGTTTTAACCAAATCGCAATTGGTTAAATTCGCTCGAATTAAGTTCGCTTCACTCAAATCCGTCCAGCGCAAATCCGTTCCAGAAAGATCCGCTGCCGCCAACATAATTCCTAAATCAATCACGCGAATCCCGTTGGCGCGATCTTCTGCATATCCACCTGTTCCGTTGAGAATTGCCCGTCCTAAGCGCGAATCTCGTTTCAGCGGCGACAGTAACTTGGCACGTGACAGAAATCGAATAATTTTCGCCTTTCCTGAACCATCCACACTGCCCAGAATCGCTGCTGTTCGTCCTTCTGCGATCGCTCTTTCTTGGGGCCAATCTTCCAACAATCCTTCTTCATCCAAAACGAGATCCGAAATCCCTTGAAAATAAGTATCGATCGTTTGTTGCTGCGTAATCGTATTTTGCTGAACGGTTAGCTCGATCGAGATAATGTACTGCCGCCACGCAATATACACCGCCAAAACTGCGATTAAAATTTGTCCTAACGCCCCGAATACTTCACCGAGTGCGCCGATCGCATCCCATTGCAAATTGTTGTATAGATCTCCCAAAGCTCGATCGACCCCCAACAGCTTGAGCAATCCAATCAAGCCCACAACTGCACCGATCGACCCCAGAACAATTCCTTGATCCTGTTCCGTCAGAATCTCAACGATGATCGGCTTCACGGTCGGATAGAGAATCTGCGCTGATAGGAGTAGTGCCACGATCGAGCCTGCCAAAATCACCCAGAACTGATTGAGAAACAGCCCGATCAACACAACCAACAACGCCACGAGCAAGATCAGCGATCGAGACGGATTCGGAGGCGGTGAACCGAATCGGTGCGGAGATTGATGAGCAGCGGTACGCTCTCTCGAAAGTTCTGCACGAGTGGGAACCGGAGAAGTATCCGGCGCTGAACCGTTCGTCGTCTGAGGTGAAGTCAAATTGGGATCGACAGACATGGGTAATGATGAATTCAGTCATTTATGCTTATCCTACTCGCTTCCCAGAAAGGCGATCGGGGTCTTCTGGGTCTATCCATTCGAGTATTGATGAAAATATTGCATCATCATGCAAAAAATATTTCCGTAATGTGACAAAAATCGGCTGTTATGCCATAAAATTCGTTCAACTTCTCAGAATTGCAGTATTACTAATCTGTGTGATTGTGCGTGTGGAGTCAAAACAGTATGGGTTACGCAACTGAATCAAGTCCGCCTTCAGTTGAGCAAAGAGCGAGATCGGGGGATCTCGAAGCGATCGCGTATTGGCTGAATGTGTTTCTGCTGCCCCATAATCTGTTTGCTCAAACCGAAACGGCTCCTCAACCGGGCTGTATTCGCGTGTTTGTTGAGTTTCATCCTTCTCCAGAAGTCGATGCTACTTCACCCGAATTTCAACAAAGTCTAGTCCGCTTCATTTGTCATCACATCTGGAAATTAAACTCAGATGCGATCGAGGGGGTTCAAGTGGTCGCCCGATTCATCGGGAAGCCGCAAATTCTCTGGCGCAAAACGGTGAAAGTTATTTCCCCAGCGCGTCGGGCGAAATTGGCAGAAGGTTCAGAGCCACAACCGTCACAAGAAGTGATTAAGACCCGAATTCGCCAAGTCACACGACAGAAGGTTCAGTTTCGGGCACTCCGATCGCTACTCTTAACCGGAACGACTGCTGCCGCGTTTATTTTCGGATGCTGGCTTGGTTATGCAGATTCACCGACAGAGCAAAAAACGGCAACTGCGGCAAATTCGGAGACCGTGAGATCGAATACGGTCACAACCGCTTTAGAACCCGTTCAAGTCGAAACCGCAGGCACTTCCAACGACGGAACAGCGACTTTGTTATTCGGCGGCGATGTGTCTCTGACGCAGACTTATGCCGATATGGTGAAAGACGATAAGCATTGGGCATTTGCGGCACTCCAGGAAACCAAACTCGCGGATGTGTCGATCGTCAATCTCGAAGCGCCCTTCACAACCGCAACCGATTCAACCAAGAGTGACCCGTTCAAAGTTGATCCGGCTCAAGTCGATGTGCTGAAAAATGGCGGGATCGGAATGGTGAATCTCGCGAACAATCGCATCATGGATTACCAAGGTGCAGGACTCGAAGAAACGATCAAAACCTTAGATCAAGCGGGAATTCGGCACTTTGGAGCAGGGCGAGATGCAAAAGAAGCTCGTCGCCCAGAAATTCTTGACGTGGATGGGCAACGAGTCGCGTATCTCGGCTATTACGGCACCGCAGACCAAGCCGCAGGAGATTCAACCCCCGGAACGAATCTGAAACAGAACGATCGCATCGCCGCAGACATTCAAGCCATTCGCGCTCAAGTGGATTGGGTGATTGTCAACTTCCACTGGGGCGATGAAATTTCCAAATATCCGAATGATGCTCAAATGGCATTGGCACGATTCTCGATCGATCAAGGAGCCGATTTAGTCGTCGGGCATCACTCCAGCATTTTGCAAGGTGCAGAAGTGTACAAAGGTCGTCCGATCATCTATTCGCTGGGCAATTTCATTTTTGGCGGCAAAACCGAAAGTGATTATGACACTGCGATGCTACGAGTTGCCTTGAAAGATCGGCAAATGAAAGTTGAGTTGTTACCTGTTGAAGTACAAGGATTCCAACCGCGTGTTGCAATGGGCGATCGTGGAAAAGAAATCCTTCATCAAGTCGAATCTGTGTCCGATATCTTCCAGCAGCCGTTGAAGTCCCCGACCCTGATTGATGCTCGATCGAATACGGTGACTCACCCAGAGGAAACGGGCAACACTCCAAATTCGACAAATCCACCTGTTCCCTCCTCCGAGACTGCTCCAGTTCCAGATCCGTCTTCTGATTCGCAGACTGCTCCCGCTCCGGAACCTTCGCCTGAGACGACTCCGGATGCTTCGAGCGATTCACCGTCTGATCCCGCTGCTCAACCCACTCCTTCAGATCAACCGTGGAATAACAACTCGTTCATTAACAATTCCAACAGTCCTTCCCCGGCTCCGATGGTTCCTGAATCTGCGCCCCCAAATCCGCAGGCAACCGATCCTTCGAGCGAGACGAATACCAGCAGCGATCTGAGCCGTCCCACCCCGACGCACAGTCTAGAACCGATGCGTCGTCGGTATGCAGAATCTCCTTCTGAGACGACGAAGCTTGCAGCGCGCTCCGCGTTCGCTGATCTCCATCCTTAACACCATTCATTCATTTGCCTGTGTTTTCTATTGAACGTCGTCGCCTGCAATTTGATACCTATGTTCTTGTCGATCGAGCTTCTAATTCCAAGCTCGAAATCGTCCCCGATCGCGGTGGCATTATCACCAGTTGGCAAGTTCAGGGGCGCGAATTGCTCTACATGGATACCGCTCGATTTGCTGATCCCACTTTATCTGTAAGAGGCGGTATTCCAATTCTGTTTCCCATCTGCGGAAATCTACCAGATAATACGTATACCTACAAGGAACAGAGTTACAGCCTAAAACAGCATGGATTCGCACGTGATTTACCTTGGGAAGTCGTTGAGCAAAAAACCGATGGCGAATTGAGTTTTACGATCGGGCTTTCCAGTAATGCTCAAACACTTGAACAGTATCCGTTTCAGTTTCGGTTGGAATTCACTTATGCGTTAAACGGTCAGACGTTATCGATCGAGCAAAAGATCACGAATCTTTCCGACGAACCAATGCCGTTCTCGATCGGCTTTCATCCCTATTTTCTGGCACTCGAAAAGCACCAACTTCGCTTTGAAATTCCTGCTACTGAAGCCCTCGATCAACGCACTCAAGCCCGGTATCCATTTTTCAATACGTTCGATTTTGCTCAAGATGAGATCGACTGGGCGTTTCTCGAAGTGAGTCGTCAAGTCTCGAATGTGACAGATTTAAGTCGCCATACTCGAATTACGCTAACTGCCGCAGACGAATTTCCGATCCTTGTATTCTGGACGTTGAAAGGGAAGGATTTCTATTGTCTAGAACCTTGGAGCGCTCCCCGGAATGCAATGAATACGGGCGATCGTATTTTGTCGATCGAGCCTGGAGCCACGATGAATACGATCGTCAGTTTATCCGTAGAGTTCTCGTAATGCACCAGTTTGAACTTGCACTTAGCCCGCTTGCTGTTGTAATTTCACCTGAATTTGATCTGGAGCAAACGCACCGAATTCAGTCACGATCGCGCTAATTAATTCCGCTGGAGTGACATCAAACGCAGGATTGTAGTACTCAATTCCGGGTGGGCAAATGATCGTTTCCCCGATTTCGTAAATTTCAGCCGGATCGCGTTCTTCGATCGGAATTTGACTGCCATCAGAAATACTGAAATCGATCGTTGAAACCGGAGCCGCGACAAAAAACGGAATGTGATGAGCCTTCGCAAGTAATGCCACGCTGTAAGTCCCAATTTTATTTGCAGCATCACCATTCGCAGCAATCCGATCTGCTCCGACAACGACTGCATCAATCATGCCACGCTGCATACAATGAGCCGCCATATTATCCGTAATCACGGTGACTGGAATTCCTTCTTGAGCGCATTCCCAAGCGGTGAGTTTTGCCCCTTGCAATCGGGGTCGCGTTTCATCTGCGTAAACTCGCTCTAAACGATTCGCTGACCACGTCGATCGCACAACTCCTAAAGCTGTTCCATATCCCGCCGTTGCCAATGCACCCGCATTACAGTGCGTTAGAAGTCTTAATTTCTCAGGCGTTGAAGGTAAAGCGGCAAGACCGTGATCCCCAATCGATCGACAAGTTTCTAAATCATCTTCCTGAATCTGTTTCGCTGCAAGTAGTAACGCTTCTTTGAGATATTCCACTGATCCCAAGGTTTGACGCGCCGTTTTTAGCATTTGCTCGATCGCCCAAAACAAATTCACCGCAGTCGGACGAGTTGCCCGTAATTGTTCTGCAACTTTTTCTAATTGCGCCAGAAACTGTTCTCGATTTGATGCCTCAATTTCTCGCGCTCCCAAGTACATTCCATACGCGGCGGCGACTCCGATCGCGGGCGCACCGCGCACAATCATCGTTTTAATCGCTCGTGCCATATCATCACAGCGATGAATATCAACTAAAGCGTATTCACTGGGTAAACGGGTTTGATCAATTAAAAGAACGCGATCGCGATCCCAAACGACGGGATAAACCTGATTCGGAGACATATTTAGCATTAGTGTTAAGTATTGACGATTTTACTTTGGGTTGGAGTCATGCTGTCAGTTGTAGAGGCGGAAAAGCTAATTTTTGAAACAGTTCAAGCGATCGACGAAACAGAAATCGTCGGCTTGAAGGATTGTCGTAACCGCATTCTCGCGGCTCCAATCATCAGCAAACTCGATTTTCCACACTGGGACAATTCTGCAATGGATGGCTACGCAGTGCGATTTGAGGATGTCAAAGAACCAACCACTTTAGAAATTATTGAAACGATTCCAGCAGGATATCAGCCGCAGAAAACAACACAACCGGGACAGGCAGCGAGAATTCTTACGGGATCTGTTATGCCTGCGGGTGCGGATACGGTGATCATGCAGGAGAACACGAAACGAGAAGGCGATCGTGTTTCCATCCTCACGCCTCCCGAAAAACAAGGTTCGTTCGTTCGATATCGTGGCTCTTATTATCAAGCGGGAAATCCTTTGCTCTCTCCCGGTACAGTTCTAAAAGCGCCTGAAATTGCAATTCTCGCCGCTGCTCAATGTTTAGAAATTCCGGTTTTTCGTCGTTTACGAATCGCAGTTCTTTCAACTGGAAGTGAATTAGTAACGCCAAATCAACCGCTTCAACCAGGACAGATTGTGGATTCTAATCAATATGCACTAGAAGCTTTAGTGGCAGAAATGGGAGCGGAAGTAATTTCGCTGGGGATCATTCGCGACGATCCGACTGAATTAAAAAATGCGATCGCTGATGCCGTCCAATCCGCTGATGTGGTTCTTTCCTCTGGTGGTGTTTCAGTCGGTGACTATGATTATGTCGATCGCATTCTCGCAGAATTAAACGCAGAAATTCGGATTCGCTCGATCGCAGTTAAACCTGGCAAACCGCTAACTTTTGCCACATTTCCAAATTCGACTCTATTCTTCGGTCTACCTGGAAATCCAGGATCAGTGTTAGTAACATTCCTCAGATTTGCCCAACCTGCAATTCGGAGATTGTCTGGATTGGCTCACGGTTGGAAGCCAGAATTTTTCAATGCGATCGCAACTCAAGATTTGAAATCAGACGGCAAGCGCGAATTTTATCTTGTGGGATCAGTGTCGATCGAAAATAATTCTTTCCACTTCACACCCGCTGGCGGCGCTAGATTGTCAGGCAATTTGATCAATCTCGCTGGCACAA
>JADEXW010000868.1 GCA_015206935.1 Pseudanabaenaceae cyanobacterium LEGE 13415
AGAGACAATACTGCATCAAAGCAGTAGCCTTTATCTTAATCCGTCCCTTTCATCTCAGCACCGAATCACTTAAGGTTCTGCAATGTTTCGTTGATCGACTCTCAAAAGACAGAGGACGCGGATAGATTCTTTTGCCAAAATCATCGCTTGATGTTCAAGGAGAGCAACCCCTGATGAAGGCTTCAGTTTATTACGGCAAAGGTGATGTCCGGGTTGAAACGGTTCCCGATCCGAAGATACAAGATCCGACGGATGCGATCGTGCGAATTACTCACGCTTGTATTTGTGGCTCAGATTTATGGTTCTACCAAGGACTCGATCAGTGGCAGTCGGGATGGCGAACTGGGCACGAATGGATGGGCGTTGTCGAAGAAGTTGGCTCAGAAGTACGGAATTTTAAGAAAGGCGATCGTGTTCTTGCGCCATTTGCGTTTTCTGAGGGGCAGTGTGAATTTTGCGGCAAAGGATTGCAGACTTCTTGTATTAAGGGCGGATTTTGGGGTGGCACAAATGATGGTGGACAGGCAGAAGCGATTCGGGCAGTTTTCGCCGATGGGACACTCGTAAAGATTCCGCCAGAAGTCGAAAACGATGAAGCAGTATTGACCAAAATTTTGCCTTTAACCGATGTGATGTCTACAGGGCATCATGCGGCGATTTCAGCAGGTGTGACGCAAGGAAGTACGGTTGCAGTCATTGGTGATGGTGCGGTTGGACTGTGTGGCGTGTTAGCGGCGAAACGATTGGGAGCCGATCGCATTATTATGCTGGGACGACACGAGCAACGATTAGCGATTGCACGTCAATTTGGCGCGACTGATGTAGTGACGAGTCGGGGAGAAGACGCGATCACGGCTGTACAGGAAATGACTCAAGGAGGCGCGGAAGCAGTTTTGGAATGTGTGGGAACGGAATCGGCAATGCAAACTGCGATCGGGGCGGCGCGTCCGGGGGGTGGAGTTGGATTTGTCGGTGTTCCACATGGCAGTGAAAAGATCAATATCGGACGAATGTTTATGTCCAATATCAAATTAGGGGGTGGGGTTGCTCCTGCAAAAGCTTACATTCCTGAACTTTTGAATGATGTGATTGCTGAAAAGATTGATCCTTCACCTGTACTGGATTTAACGGTGGATCTCAATGGTGTGCCGAAAGGTTATCAAGCAATGAACGATCGAGAAGCAATCAAAGTGATGGTTCGTCCTTGATCCGTATCAGATCGCGATCGAACTGAAAGATCGCGATCGACAACCCCAAGCAAAAAATCTTCGCTAGACTGCTTAGTGCAATTGAAAGATAGTTACTATGTCTCTCACGCGATCAGATCTCGAATCTCTTCGGTTACAGCAGATGATTGCAGTGAAAAATCTGGGGCTTGAGATTCTGAGTGAAGCTGAGTTAAAAGCTTCGATCGACCAAATTCTTCAGCAAAAATCCGCGCAATCCGAGCTTTGGATTTTTGCTTACGGATCGCTAATTTGGAATCCAATTATCGAATACTGCGATCGTATTCCTGGAAAGATCTACGGTTGGCATCGTAGCTTCTGTTTACGCACTCCAGTTGGACGCGGAACGCCTGAAAATCCAGGATTAGCTCTTGCTTTAGAATCGGGTGGTAGCTGTCGTGGAATTGCTTATCGAATTGCACCAGAATTAGTTGCAACTGAACTATTGTTGTTGTGGCGGCGAGAAATGGTTGTGGGATCTTACATTCCTCGATGGGTAAAGGTTTTTGCAGACAATACAAGCATTGATGCGATTGTGTTTACGATCAATCCGAAGCATCCTATGTATGATCCGAATCTATCAGTCGAAGAAGTTGCAAGAACGATCGCAACGGCTGAAGGAATGTTAGGGAGTTGTTTGGATTACTTATCACACACAATTC
>JADEXW010000214.1 GCA_015206935.1 Pseudanabaenaceae cyanobacterium LEGE 13415
GTTACAAAGTTGTACCAAATATTATCAATGGTGCAGCCGCAGGTGCAGCCGTGAATCAATCCCGTGACTTAACCACTCCAAAAGGTAAACGTCCTGATCTGCTCCGAGATGCCGCAGTTGGCGCAGGAACAGGCGCGGCAGTCGGAACTGTAACAAACCGTCGTCATGCAGTTCGGAATACTGCGAATGGTGCTGCGGTTGGTGCTGTGATCAATGTTCTTACACCAAATCCGCGTCGATAGTATAGAGTCTCATTTTTTTCCAAGGGGTCAGGGCGATTCTGACCCCTTATTTAATGCTTTCAAGTCCTCAATTAAGTTTGTAAAAAATCTCGTCGCATCAACATCACTAGCAATCCAAGCATTAGCAGGTTGTTTTGCACAATTACGATCGTCAATCGCTGTCATTCCCTTTGTCCATTCCCCCCGCGTTTCCATCTGCACTTTCGCCCGTCTCCACCGCATTGTTTCCGGGTAAAACAAATAGCCTAGAGTCGCCGCATCATGCACGAGAAACCCTTCAATTCCGTCTGTTTCTCGATATTTCAGCGCAGTGCTAATCATAAATTCACAGAGATTAGTGAGAAACTTCGATAGTTCGCTAGTTGGATTCGATCGAGCAATCGCTTTCCCCATTTCTCTCGTAAACACCAATCGCCGTGTCACATCCAGCGAAGTGATCACTAAATCATCCCGACTGTTCAATACAATCTCTGCCGCTGCTGGATCAAACCACAGATTAAATTCTGCATGAGGTGTTACGTTTCCTGGACAATGAAACGCACCGCCCATAATGATAATTTCCTTTGCATTTCTGAGAATACCCGGTGATTTTTTCTCTGCTGCTGCCAGATTTGTCAGAGGCGCGATCGCAATGACAGTAATTTCTCCTGGTGTTGCAGTTAGTCGATCGATTAAAATCTCATCCGAATATCGCGCCGTCTCATAGCAATGAACCGGAGCGGGAAGCTGTGCAGAGAGATTACCCATCCCATCAGAGCCGTGAATGTGTGAGGCATCATCGGGAGTTTTTGCGATCGCTACTCCTCGCCCCACTTCCACTGCTGCCAATCCCCCCAAACTCAGCACACGGCTTGCACTCGAAAACGTTTTCTCAGGTGCAACATTCCCGCCCGCTGTTGTCACTGCAACCAGTTCTGAAAGCCCCTGTTTCACCAAGCTCTGAAGCCAAAGCAGCGCGAAAATATCATCACCGCCCGGATCGGTATCGAGAATAATTTTAGGAATGTTATGGGGCATAGGAAAGATATTGAGTGACTACCTGAATCTACTCGAAATTCGTCTTCCAGAATTCGTGCGCTAAAATCGTTCTTGAAAGCTTCTTAACTCAGCTTACAGTATGAAAATCAAAGCAATTATTTGGCAAGAGGATGATGTGTGGTGTGCTTCTGTACCTGCTCTTCCTGGATGTCATACTTGGGGGGAGAGTTATGAGCAATTATTAGAGATGCTTGAAGATGCGGTGCAAGGATGGTTGGAAGTTGCCAGCGATCGCGGAGATCTTGAGCCAGACAAGCAATTGATTGAGCTGTCCCTATGAAATCCATTTCCGGCAAAATGCTTTGCAAAATTGTAGAGCGAAATGGTTGGGAGTTAAAGCGAATTACTGGTAGTCATCACATTTATACCAAAGAAAACGTTGATGCTATTCTTTCTATTCCAGTCCATAGTAATCGAGATTTGCCAAAAGGAACTCTGAAAAGCATTATGAAAGATGCTGAACTGACAGAGGAAGATTTGGAGTAACGCGCTGCTAACTTTTCTTGGAATGAATTATCGGAGAAATCCAACAACTTCGTAAATAATGAAAACTCCAGATCAATGCGAAAGTATGGCTGATATCCGAGCCGAAATTGATTGCTTGGATCGTCAAGTTGTTGCCCTTCTGGGTCAGCGTTTCACATATGTTAGAGCGGCTTCTAAGTTTAAGACTAGCGAAGCCGCTGTTAGAGCGCCTGAGCGGTTTCAAACAATGTTACAACAACGGCGAACATGGGCGGAGGAAGAAGGATTAAATGCTGACGCGATCGAAAAGATGTATCGGGATTTAGTGAATCACTTCATTGATGAGGAGATGAAAGATTGGAAACAATCTAAAAACGATTAAGTAATCCAAACGATCGACAATCTCTCCCGAATGTTAAGAATCTTGAGAAACCTCAGATCCCTGTTACCCTTCGCAGGTACAGTCACAAATGGAATCATCTAACGAATAGGAAACTTTTCTTATGACAGGTTCATATGCAGCTTCATATCTGCCCTGGATTCTCATTCCCGTTGTCACCTGGTTAGTGCCGACGATCGTATTCGCGTTGTTGTTCTTATACATCGAACGCGAAGACCCAAGCGGAATCTAGTCTCAAGTTCCAAACGCATTAGCAAAATCAAAAGCCGCCTAATGCAAGATTGGGCGGCTTTCTTTCATTGTAAAGTTCGGCTTAAAGCGACGAACCCACACTGGTATAAGAACCGTAAAAGAACAATCCAAGCACACCAATTGCACCCAAGCCAGCAACAGTCGCTACCAACCACAAGGGAATTCTTCCACCTGTTTGCATCGTCTTATCCTCCTAAATACGCAAGCTGAACGATCGAACCTTAGTTAAAGAAGTAGCTAGAGAACAAAATTCCCAGCGTGAAAATCAGCAAAAGACCCAAATACAGCGAAGTCCGGTTGAGTTCAACAGGCTGCTTGTTTGGGTTTGGAGATCCTTTAATCCCTGCCATAAATCAAGCTCCTATCGTTGAATAAATTGCATTGCAGCGATCGCGCCAATGAAAAAGATCGCGGGAACTGCCAACGTATGCACAGCCAACCAGCGAACAGTAAAAATCGGATATGAAATGGGTTCGTTCGGAGTGTTGCTTGTCATTGTTTTTTAACCTCGTTAAACTACTTGCCAATCTGCGACGTAAATTGATCGACCTGTTGTTTTGCTTCAGTCCGGTTGCTCACGATCGGCAACTGTTCTTGGCGTGCAGTCGGATAATATTCATTCGGGCGAGGCGTTCCGAAGACATCGTAAGCCAAGCCTGTGCTAACAAATAACCAACCTGCAATGAACAATGCAGGAATCGTGATGCTGTGGATCACCCAGTAACGAATGCTAGTAACAATGTCCCCAAACGGACGTTCACCTGTAGTACCTGCCATTTAACTCTCTCCAGAAGTCAACGAACAAAAGCCTTAATCTGTATCATACGGGACGGGAGATACCCCTCACAAGTGAATCCTTGAAAATTGATCTCCCGTGTTCTGAACCTACGCGGTTTGTGCAGGTTCGTACTTCAACAGAGTCCCACGCTGACCCATGATGAAGCCTGTTTTCGAGTCAAAGAAAACGATCTTGTAAAGGTTCGCCGGAATGTTCTCGACATCGCGATCCTTTTGCCAAGTCTTACCGCCATCAAAACTTGCTAACAAGTTGCCACTGCCGCCAACAATCCATAGTTCCTCTGGAGTGCGGTAAGCCAGATCTAACAGTCCCCAACTGGTTGAAAACTCAGGATTTTGCGGATCTAACCAATCCTCCGGATCAGGCGAAGCAGTGAACTGAATTTGTCCACCTCGTGCCAACATCCAGAGATGTCCATCCGGTGCAAATCCCATGTTTTGCAGCTTACGTGAACTGTTGCGATTAAACGGTTGCCAAACATTCTGACCTGGTTCCCAAGTTGAGAAGAAGTTTCCGGTCGAAGAAACGGCGAGGTACTTCCCATCGGAGGTGCGATCGATACTCCGCATGACCCCAAACGCCTCAGATACCAGCGCTTTCCAATTCTTTCCACCGTCAGTTGTGCGGTAAATTGCACCCACATCTGTAGTCATCTCAGCTTTGTTATCACCGAGAGAAACAACCTTTTCCGGTGATCCAGGAAGCTTACTGCTCAAAGGCAAACGTGCCCAAGATTTTCCAGCATCGCTCGTGTGCAAGAGAATCGAAGGCTGACCCGCAATCCAACCATCATCACCTGAGAAATTCACAGAAGAGAAACGATACTTCTGCTCACCCAAATCTAAAACTTTCTGCTTCCAGGTCTTCCCGCCATCCGTCGTTTCGAGCAGTGAAGAATTCGTGCCGACTAGCCAGCCGTGTTTTTGATCCACGAAGCTGACATCGAGCATACTTTCCTCGATCGGCAAACTCACCATCTGCCACGGATTATTTACAACCGAGGGTAAAAACCCTTTACAACCAGTCGCCAGGAAGACAACCGCCACTAATATTACAATCTGTTTCCAGGCTCTCAAAATCCGATACATCGCTCTTGATCTCAGTAAATAAAGGGTTCAAACCGTTGCACTACTGCAACCCGTAAAGACTTAGAAAGAAAATAAACGCCAGAATCAGTCCACCAAAAATGAGAAGGTTCTTCTGCCCTGGAGTCATCGTGTTGACTCCCAATCCATAGCCCAGATTCGACTTAAACCCAGAGGGTGAATTCAATGGACCCACATTTTGGAACCGCTTTTTCGGCACGCCACACACCGGACACTTCCAAATGATCGGCAAATCTTCAAACGCGACTCCAGCGGCAATACCACTGCGATCGTCGCCCTTGGTCGGCTCATAGGTATATCCACAAGCCGCACACTCATAACGATCGAGATCCTTCGGGTCTAACGGCTTAACCTCAGTCTCTACCGCGTTTTCTTGGGAATCAGCAGCTTCGGTACTCATGGCAAAATGTCAGGGAGTCACCCAAACCTTAAAGTGTTCGTTAATTATTATGACATTATGAGATCGATCTCAAACGCAGAATAATCCTGCCAATTCACATATACTTTTTCCAGAGATGCCAAACCCAGCAATAGACTTCAGTTGATAGCTTCGATACAGAAGCGATCGCATCGAAGTGCTTGATTTGGTCAGTATTTCAGCGCACCATGATAAATTGCGACACACTATAATAATCAGTGTGAAGCAACGTAACCAGTCCATTTTTGTAGAACGAGAGGCGGCGAATACCTGTGTATGTCCTAAGCGGCTATGAATATCTTTTAGGCTTCCTGCTGATTTGCAGTTTGGTTCCGGTTCTGGCACTTCTGGCTTCTAAGCTAGTTCGCCCTAGCCGTCGAGGACCTGAACGCCGTACCACATATGAATCGGGGATGGAACCGATCGGGGGTGCATGGATTCAGTTCAACATCCGTTACTATATGTTCGCGCTCGTCTTCGTGATCTTCGACGTGGAAACGGTGTTTCTGTACCCTTGGGCTGTCGCTTTTAACCGTCTTGGGTTGTTAGCCTTCATCGAAGCCCTGATCTTTATCGCAATTCTAGTTGTTGGTCTGGTCTACGCTTGGCGCAAAGGAGCTTTGGAATGGTCATGAATCCAGAAGCGTCTGCTGTTAATGGCAGTGCGATTATCAATCCGATCGAGCGTCCAGGTGTGACGCAAGAATTATCCGAAAACGTCATTTTGACGACGGTAGACGATTTGTACAACTGGGCAAGGCTTTCAAGTCTGTGGCCCCTATTATTTGGAACCGCTTGCTGCTTTATCGAATTTGCAGCTTTGATTGGTTCCCGTTTTGACTTCGATCGCTTTGGACTCGTTCCGCGATCGTCCCCTCGCCAAGCCGATTTAATCATCACCGCAGGCACGATCACGATGAAGATGGCTCCGGCTTTGGTGCGTCTCTATGAGCAAATGCCTGAACCGAAATACGTGATCGCGATGGGTGCTTGCACGATCACAGGCGGAATGTTCAGCGTCGATTCTCCGACTGCGGTTCGCGGTGTGGACAAGCTGATTCCAGTAGATATCTATCTGCCGGGATGTCCTCCGCGTCCTGAAGCGATCGTGGATGCGATCATCAAACTCCGCAAGAAGATTTCCAACGAATCGATCCAAGAGCGGGGCGAACTGCTGCAAACTCACCGCTACTACAGCACGACTCACAACATGCAGACGGTTCCACTCGTTCACGATGGTAAATATCTGCAAGCCGACACCCGGATGGCTCCACCGCTGGAATTAGCGGCGGCTTTGGGTCTCGAAGTGCCTGCGGTTTTGGAAGCGGAAAAGGAGACTGTCGATCGTGGCTGAAGAAAAACAAGCGACCGAAACAACGATCGTTGAAGCGGGCAAAACGTCGAAGTGGCTCACTCAAAACGGTTTTGATCACGAATTCATGGGTCTAGATGCCAGTGGAGTCGAAGTGATCAAAGTCGAACCTGAGTTGCTGATTCCGTTTTCGACTGCGCTTCATGCGAATGGCTTTAACTGTCTTCAGTGTCAGGGCGGCTATGATTTGGGTCCTGGTGATCAGTTGGTGAGTTTTTATCACCTGATCAAAGTGTCCGATAATAGCGATCGACCGGATGAAGTGCGGTTAAAAGTGTACTTGCCGCGTGAGAATCCAAAAGTTCCGTCTGTGTTCTGGATTTGGAAAGGTGCAGACTGGCAGGAGCGCGAAACCTTTGATATGTACGGGATTGTCTACGAAGGACACCCGAACTTGAAACGCTTGCTGATGCCGGAGGACTGGGTAGGTTATCCACTCCGCAAGGATTACATCTCCCACGACTTCTACGAACTGCAAGACGCTTACTAAATTGAAAAATGCTTCTCTGGTTTTGGAGGAGCATTTTTTGTTGGGTTGGATTTAGTCGGCTTAGAAGCTGAGTTGCATTGATCACTGCTCTTTGGGCAGATTGAAAACTGCTTTGTGATTAATTCATCGATTCGCAAAACTGTTTAATCGTGAAGCCGTATCACTTCGAGTATCATTGCAGCACTAAGATAGAAATAGAAGAAATTGCGATCGTAAGGAAGTTCAGCGATGCAACTTGAAAACTATTTCAACTTTCTAGCCCCGAATGATATTCGCATTCAGGGCACTCGCATTGGCATCGAAACCATTCTCTACGAATACATCTATAAATCTCGTACAGCCGAAGAAATTCAGCAAATCTACTCCTCACTAACAATAGAGCAAGTCTACGCCACTATTCTCTACTACCATCACGCTAAAGAATTCGTGACTCAATACATGGCGGAATGGCTTGAATTGAGTCATCAGCAACGCAAAGCACAAGAATTAAACCCCCATCCAGCCACAGCGAGACTAGAGAAACTTCGGCAAGAACGAGAAGCGAATCTAGACCTGCACTATGCTGAAGTATCTAATTGATGAGAACGTTGATCCTCTCTATGCTGTTCAGTTGCGTCGTCTTCAGCCTGAGTTAATCGTTTGCGTTATTGGTGAGCCAGCGACTCCAACGAGAGGAACGCTCGATCCTGAAATTCTACTTTGGTGTGAAGAATTCCAGTTTATCTTGGTCACAAATAATCGCTCTTCGATGCCTGTTCATCTTAAGGATCACTTGAGCGAAGGGCATCATATTCCGGGAATCTTCATCCTGAGTCGAACCCTCACAATCAAGCAGAATTTAGATGAATTGATCCTCATTGCTGAAGCCTCGTTTGAGGATGAATATCAAGACCAAATTATTCATTTACCTCTTACTCAACGCAAATAGAAAGAGAATGAATCTAAGTCGCGTAGCCTGTTTCTTTCAGGAATTTCCGTAGATTGCCAAAGAATTCTTCTCGATCGCTTTCCCGATAAACTTCTCTCAAACGATTCCAGCCATCTTCTTGCTGACCCAACAGGTATTTGTTCGCCAAGTAAGCTGCTAAAACACCCTTCACTTCAGCGTCTTTCTCGGTTCGGATTTTCTGATAAAGTTGCCAGAGTCGATACGCATCGGCATAGATTTCTTTGGGATATTGGCGAGTGATATCGCTCATTTCGCCATTCTTAAAGCGCCAAATCTGGATTGGAAATGCTGAAGCGGCATAGCTTGTAAAGGCATAGGCGAAACGATCGTCAGCACTGTAAAACTCAAGCTTGCCATCTCGATCGAGATCTCGCAGTTGATAGCCCAAATTACCCCATTTCATGTGCGTCTCACTGTAGGTCTGGCGATCGCGATCGTATTCGTAAATCAGCGAATATCGACAGCAATGCGCTCCACCCGTGAACATATCCGCGATCACTTCGGGGTCTTTGTCTCCGTTAAGATCGCGAACGAGAAAACCACGATCGCCCTGAAATTCGATCAAAGGTCGATCGTATTCATTCATAGTAGGTGCTTGATCGAAGACTAATTTCCCATCTCTTAAAATTCGCAATCGCAGATTCTTGGTTTGTGGAATGCCATCAGTCAAAACTTTTTCATATGACAGTTCAGCTTTAACATTCCCTTGCTGTTCTGTCTCTTTGATTTGCTCGGCTTGAACAGGTAAAGCTGATAG
>JADEXW010000869.1 GCA_015206935.1 Pseudanabaenaceae cyanobacterium LEGE 13415
GGTTTACCTCCAATTGCAGAGGTTCAGAAAGGTGGACGACGCGATATCTTAGCGTTGACTTTTACTATTGCAGTTTTATTGTTTGGTCAGGCACTGTATTTGTTTCATGCACCATAATCCGATCGAGATCTACAATCTTTCCTATGCTTATCCTGATGACACTCAAGCCTTAAACGGTGTGACTGTCTCAATTCGCGCGGCTGAACGAGTCGCGATCGTAGGAGCAAACGGTTCTGGAAAGTCAACTTTATTGATGCACTTTAATGGATTGATTACGCCGCAAGTGGGTCAAGTCATTGTGGGCGAATACCCAGTTGAAACACAGTATCTTAAGCAAATTCGCGATTTTGTTGGGATTGTCTTTCAAAATCCAGATGATCAATTGTTCATGCCTACCGTTTGGGAGGATATTACCTTTGGTCCGCTCAATCAAGGAGTCACTGGACAAGCGCTCATCGATCGAGCTGTTCATGCGATGCGATGTGTGGGACTTGATCCTGAAGCGTATGGAAAACGGAATGCTAACGGTTTATCAGGTGGGGAAAAGAAAAGAGTCGCGATCGCGGGAGTTCTCGCCATGCAACCTCAAGTTCTGGTGTTAGATGAACCATCGGCGCAGCTTGATCCGCGATCGCGTCGTCAGTTGATTGAGTTACTCGATACGTTGCCGCTTACACAGTTGATTGCAACGCATGATTTGGACTTAGCTTTAGAATTATGCGATCGAACAATCGTTCTCAGCAAAGGGCGAATTGTTTTTGATGGTGCAACTGAGCGGATCATGAGCGATCCAGAGCTATTAACTCAACATGCACTAGAACCGCCCCTTAGCTATAGTCGCCCTTACTGTCAACTTGAAGACTACAACAAAGCTTGAATGTCTTTTTCGATGTCTTCCGGTTTAGTGGTGGAGGGATAGCGCTTCACCACTTTGCCAGAGCGATCGACTAAGAACTTCGTAAAGTTCCACTTCACTGCTTTTAATCCTAGAATTCCGGGTGCAGCTTCAGTCAAATATTTGAACAACGGATGTGCATTTGCTCCATTCACATCGATTTTTTCAAACAATGGAAACGTCACGCCAAAACGCATTTCACAGAATGATTGAATTTCGTTTGCGCTTCCGGGTTCTTGTTTTCCGAACTGATTACAAGGAAATCCTAAAACTTCAAAGCCTTGATCCTTGTATTTGTTATAAACCGATTGTAGACCTTGATATTGAGGCGTAAAACCACATTGACTTGCAGTGTTCACAATCAAAAGCACTTTATCTTTAAAGGTGCTGAGTGAAGTGGATTGACCTTCGATCGTCTTTGCCGAAAAGTCGTAGATAGATGGCGATTGTGTTGTAGTCATAACGCTTGATATGTGAAACTACACTTCCTAGTTTACATTTCTTTACGGCATTGAATTGATGAACCATTGTCATCTGGGTTTTAACACAAAACGTTAAAGTGGAACTTGCTCGAAATTTTGAGGTCAACACTTCACAGACCGAGTATTTTCTTCCATAGGTGCTTTACATCTTCCTATGTCTTTTCTGAAATTTCTTCGGCAACATCGTCTTGCCAGTTTCTGGTTCGTGCTTTGTCTCAGCGCGGTACTGCTCTCGAACTCTGTTCCCTTCCTGCAATCCGCGTCTGCTGCTGTTCCAATGGCTTCGATGACCACAACAGATAGTGTTCGTAAAACAGTTCTTGAGAATGGGTTAACGGTTCTGACAAAAGAGGTTCCGACAGCTCCTGTCGTCACGGTTCAGGTTTGGTATCGAATTGGTTCGCGAGATGAAGCGCAAGGTGTGAATGGCATCGCGCATCAATTGGAACATTTGATGTTTAAAGGAACGAGCGATCGACCCATTCAGTTCGGTCGCTTAT
>JADEXW010000870.1 GCA_015206935.1 Pseudanabaenaceae cyanobacterium LEGE 13415
CGTATACCGTCACGACTACTGTAGCGATGAATCCTACGATCCGAAGTGTCCACTGTGCGAGTTGTGCCTCTTGACTTAATTCCGTTGTTCCTAGCGTTGCTAAATTTCCTGCCAACGACCCGATATAGACATACATCAGAATTCCAGGAATCATTCCAAAACAACCGATCGCATAATCTTTCAAATTCACTCGCGTCAGTCCATACGCATAATTCAGCAACGTAAACGGAAACGCTGGAGATAATCGAGTTAACAACACGACTTTCAATCCCTCTTTGGATACCGCTTCGTCGATCGCTTTAAATTTCGCATTTCCCTCAATCTTGCGTGTGACCCAATCTCGTGCAAGGTAGCGACCCACTAGAAAAGCCGCGATCGCGCCGCAGGATGCCCCCAGGAAAACGTAAACTGAACCCAGTAAGATGCCAAAAACCGCACCAGCACCCAGCGTTAAAATTGTTCCGGGTATAAAGAAAACGGCGGCGAAAATATAGAGAACGATGAATGCGATCGCGCCTACAGCACCGAGGTTTTGAATCCAAGTGAGAACTTCTTGCATGTTAGAAGAAAAACCAAATCGTCTAAAATCTAGCGCGACATCTGCCGGATGTAAGAATTTGTAATAAAAAGGCTCATCAAATCGGAATACCTTAATAAATAGCGAAACATGGTGATTCTGACATTTAGGAAACGATTCCGGGTTCAAAGCCTTTAATTACGCCGAATTCGGAGATTTAAACTAGAATTTGGGATCGCCAGCAGAAAATACACGCCAGCGAACTACTTAATTTACAGTGTTGGGAAGTTTAGAATGAGCAGCAATTTAGCAACAAAACTTCGCGAAGGAACCAAAAAAGCTCACACGATGGCGGAGAACACAGGCTTCATCGCGTGTTTTCTAAAAGGAACGGTTGAAAAAGAATCGTACCGCAAGCTCGTTGCCAACTTCTACTTTGTCTATTCGGCAATGGAAGAGGAGATGCGCCGTCACAAAGATCATCCAATCTTGTCGAAGGTGTACTTCCCAGAACTGGAACGCAAAGAAACCCTTGAGCAGGATTTGGCTTACTACTTCGGTAAGAACTGGCGCGATCAAGTGGCTCCCTCGGCTGCGACTCAGTCGTATGTGGCTCGAATTCACCAGATCGGGAACGTCAGTCCTGAACTCTTGATTGCTCACTCGTACACACGCTATATCGGCGACTTGTCCGGGGGTCAAATTCTCAAGAAGATCGCCCAAAACGGGATGAATCTGACTGAAGGAGAAGGCACAAGCTTCTACGAGTTCAAGCATATCTCTGATGAGAAAGCATTCAAGAAAGAGTATCGCGCCCGGTTAGATTCGATGCCGATCGATGATGCGACTGCCGATCGAATCGTCGAAGAAGCGAATGATGCGTTTGGCATGAACATGAAAATGTTTAAAGAGTTGGAAGGCAACTTGATTAAAGCGATCGGGCTTGCATTGTTCAACGCTTTGACTCGGAAACGTGGTCGGGGTAGCACCGAATTGGCGACGGCAGAATAGAGTTTTTGAGCTTTTCAATGTTTGAATTCTGGGAGCCTAGGTGAAAAAATTCATCGGGTTTCCAGGATTCATTGCTCGGAATTGCTATGATCGAGCGCGATTGCTTAATCAAATACTTTTTATGGCTGCAAAGATTCCGGTTACTGTGATTACTGGCTTTTTAGGAAGCGGAAAAACGACCCTGATTCGTCACCTGCTCCAAAACAATCAAGGGCGACGAATTGCGGTACTCGTCAACGAATTTGGGGAACTGGGGATCGATGGGGAATTACTTCGATCGTGCCAAGTTTGCCCCGAAGATGAAACCAGCAACATCGTTGAACTCACCAATGGTTGTCTCTGCT
>JADEXW010000215.1 GCA_015206935.1 Pseudanabaenaceae cyanobacterium LEGE 13415
GTCTTAATCACCGAAGCGCTGAGTCATCGATCGCCCCGTTCTCCCAATTGGCAAGCCGAAGTCGAAGCCATACAACGGATAACACAACTCATGGCAGGAGACTCGAATACTCTGTTGCAAGCTTTGATCGCGATCGCGCTAGAACTCTGTGAAGCAGGAACCGTTGGAGTCAGCTTACTGGAAACCACACCGAATGGCGAAGAATGCTTTCGGATTCCGGTTGCTACTGGGGTATTGAGTCAACTCACTGAAGTCCGATTTTCCCGTTCTGGTATTCCTTGTGGAATTTGTGTCGATCGAGGAACTCCGCAGCTTTTTTCTCATCCCGATCGCTATTTCATCCATTTTCAGAGAGATCGCGCACCAATCTTTGAAAGCTTAGTTCTACCATTAATCGTCGATCGTCAAATTCTTGGGACACTCTGGATACTTTCGCACACCGAAGAGCGGCAGTTTGACTCAGAAGATGTGCGCGTTTTAACGAATTTAGCAAACCTCGCTGCAACTGCACTTTGCTTAAATCCGCAACAAACCGGAGCTTTACTTGCAGCAAACACCGCACTAGAAACAGAGATTGTTCGACATCGACAAACTGAAGCGCAATTAAGACAAACCCAAACCCGACTTGAACTATCGCTAAAAGGAGCAAATCTAGGAACCTGGACTTATTTAGTTGCAACCGATGAATTTTGGGCAGACGATCGCGCTTTGATGCTCCACGGACACGCTCCCGGAGAAGCGAAAACCTTTGTCGAAGCAGGTCGCCATATTCATCTAGAAGACTACGATCGAGGATCTGCTGCTTTTTCCCAAGCGATCCAAACTCGCACCAATCTGCAAATGGAATACCGCGTGATTTGGCGCGATCGTAGCGTTCACTGGCTCGCCTCCTACGCAGAATTTGTAGACGAGCAGGGAGGCATATTTTACGGAGTCGTACAGGACATTACCGAAGCCAAGCGCAACGAGATCGAGCAACTTCAGACCGAAACCGCCCTACGCAAAAGCGAAGAACGGTTGCGCGATGTCCTCAACTCAATGATTGAGGGTTTCGCGCTCCTCGGAGGTGACTTTACAATCCTCGATGTCAATGAAGAAACACTTCGGCTCGATGGACGCTCTCGCGACGAATTGATCGGTCGCACCCATTGGGAGGCGTTTCCAGGCACCGAGAACTCATTGATCGGTGAGATTTACAAGCGTGTGTCACGAGAACGCATTCCTGCCTCGCTCGAACACGAGTATTGCTGGTCAGATGGTCGATCCTTGTGGCTTGATATGCGAGCCTATCCCACGGGGAACGGCAGCGTAGCAATCTTCTGGCGCGATGTCACTGACCGTAAGCAAGCCGCTGAAGCACAGCGTGAATCGGAGGAGAAATGTCGATCGCTGTTCACCTCAATGGACGAGGGATATTTCCTTTGTGAAGTAGTCTTTGACGACCATGACCAGCCCGTTGACCTTCTTTACATCGACGAGAACCCAGCCGCAACTCGCATGACAGGGCAAAGTTTTTGTGGGCGACGACTCCGAGAGATTAATCCAAATTACGAAGAATACTGGTACGAAATCTTTGGTCGCGTTGCCCGGACAGGTCAAAGTGAGCGGATGGAGCAATACGCCGAACCGGATCGAATTTGGTACGACTTTTATGTATTTAAAGTAGGCAGTGAGGATACGCGGCGGATTGCGGTTGTGTTCAATGACATTACCGATCGCAAACAAAATGAAGAGAAGCTGCACCGCGCGGCTGAGATGGATGCGTTCCGGTTGAAGTTATCGGATGCACTACGATCGCTCTCCGATGCGGTTGAAATTCAGGCAACTGTGACGCGCACCACGATGAACTTCTTTGGAGTGGACAGATGCTACTACTGCGAGATTATTGACGGTAGCGCCATCATTCGGCGGGATGCCTCACGAGCAGATTTGCCAACGGTTGTGGGAGCATACCCACTAGAGAACTCTCCTATCTTTAGAGCCATGCTCAATGCGGGTCAGCCTTTTGTCTTTGAGGATGTCCACACGACGAACTTGCTGGATGAGACTTTAAGAGAGACCTGCTTGCAGTTGCAGATTATTTCCGGTCTAAACGTGCCTGTAATCAAGCAGGGAGAACCTGTCGGCATCCTCGCTATCGCCCACACCACACCGAGGAACTGGACAGAGTTTGAGATGGATTTGGCGGAAGAAATTGCCGATCGTACTTGGGCAACGATTGAACGCACTCGCGCCGAAGCAAACTTGCGGGAAGCAGAACTTCAACGAGTTCGAGAGCAGTCTGCCCGTGAACAAGAACGCCAACGCGCTGAAACATTAGCAGAACTCGATCAAGCAAAAACGCTCTTTTTCAGCAATGTCTCTCATGAACTGCGGACACCTTTAACGCTGTTACTTGCACCGCTACAAGAAGTATTGAATGATCGAACGCTTGCTCCCGTTCATCAAGAGCGCTTAGAACTAGCTCACCGCAATAGTTTACGTCTGCTGAAATTAGTGAACACATTGCTTGATTTTTCGCGCATTGAAGCGGGTCGAATGGAAGCGGTGTATGAACCGACGGATTTGGCACAGTTCACGGCTGAGTTGGCGAGTGTGTTTCGGTCTGCAATCGAGCAAGCGGGATTACGTCTGATTGTGGATTGTTCACCACTACCGGATTTGGTGTATGTCGATCGTGAGATGTGGGAGAAAATTATCCTCAACTTACTGTCAAATGCTTTTAAGTTCACGTTTGAAGGCGAAATTACGGTTTCTTTAAGAGCAGAATCGAGCATTGATCATCATAATTTGAGTTTAGAACAGCAAGATCCGAGATGCGATCGCGAATCATCGAGTTCTGAGCTTGACCTTTCCAGTTCTGAACTTCAATCTTCGACCTCCGAACTTGAGATTTCAGCCTCAAACTCTGATACTCCGATCTCTGATCTTAATTCTTCGACCTCAACTGCTCATATCGTGCTTGAAATCCGTGATACGGGGACTGGAATTGCTCCCGAACATTTGCCGCATTTATTCGAGCGGTTTTATCAAGTGCGAGGCACACAGGCACGAACCCACGAAGGATCAGGAATTGGTCTTGCGTTAGTGAATGAACTCGTGCAATTACAGGGAGGCACGATCGAGGTAACTAGCACTGTCGGGGTCGGGACTTGTTTTACGATCGTGCTTCCGTTTGGAACCGATCATTTACCGAGCGATCGCCTTCATCTTGAAGGCGATCGGATTTCACCGACTCGCAAGCTTACTTCTACCGCGATCGGAACCGCCGCTTATTTAGAAGAAGCAGAACGATGGCTTTTCAGAGAAAACACTGTAGAAGAGTCTGCCTCAATTGCTCCAGCGATCTCAACGGCTCGTGTTCTCTTAGTCGATGACAATGCAGACATGCGAGAGTATCTCACGCGCATTCTGAGTGATCATGTGCAAGTCGAAGCGGTTGCAGATGGAAGAACGGCTTTAAGTGTGGCTCAATCCCAAGTTCCTGATTTGATTCTGAGTGATGTAATGATGCCAGGATTAGATGGCTTCGGATTGCTCCAAGCCTTGCGATCCGATCCGCGTACTAGAGAAATTCCGATTATTTTACTCTCTGCACGTGCGGGAGAAGAAGCGATCGTCGAAGGTTTAGAAGCAGGAGCAGATGGTTATTTGATCAAACCCTTTTCAGCACAAGAATTAGTGTCTCGTATCAATGCTCATCTGCAAATGTCTCAACTGCGATCGACCGCACTGAATGAAGCCAGAAGCACGATTCGTACCCGGGATGAACTGCTTTCCACGGTGTCACACGAACTGAATACGCCACTGGTATCGATTCTTGGATGGACAAGGCTTTTAAGGTCAAATCCACCGAGTCCAACCATTTTGAACAAAGCGTTAGACACGATCGAGCGGAATGCAACAGTGCAAGCGGCTTTAGTGCAAGACTTACTCGATATCTCTCGAATTGCTTCTGGCAAACTGCGTCTGAATCTTCAGCCTGTTGAATTGAAATCGATCGTTGAAATTGCGATCGCCACCGTGACTCAAACGGCTGAGACTAAATCGATTGATCTCGTTTGGCAAACTCAAGCTGATCAGGATGTTTTAGTGATGGGCGATCGCGATCGTCTCCTGCAAGTTCTCTGTAATGTTCTAACGAATGCAATCAAATTCACTCCAGCCGGCGGCAGTGTCACGATTGAACTTTCAACATTGCTCGATCGGGCTGAGATTCGAGTAATTGATACTGGGGTTGGGATCGCATCTGATTTTCTGCCGCATGTCTTCGATCGTTTCCGTCAAGCTAGAACATCGGATGCAACGAAAGGATTGGGAGTTGGATTAGCGATCGCGCGTCATTTAGTCGAATTGCATCAGGGGACGATTCGGGCAGAAAGCGCTGGAGAGGGACAGGGAGCAACGTTTGTAATTTGCTTGCCGCTTGTTGTATTGCAGTAGAAGTTTAGATTCGGGCAGGTTCGGAGTTGCTTCCAAACCCCCAATTCTGGCGGCTTAAGACTCTTGCTCCCCCAAGTTTGGGGGCCTACCGTGTATACACAAATCGTTCTTGCTTCGTTTGAAGCGGCTAATGCCCCCTAAATCCCCCAAATTTGGGGGACTTTGAAGATAGGAAGCGCTCTAAAGTTTTAGAATTTTTTCTGGCTCAAAGTCCCCCAGAATGGGGGATTTAGGGGGCGCAACCGACCGCAACGAAGCGAAAACAACTTGTGTATACACGGTAGAGTTTGGGGGCTGGGGGGCTTTCGAGATGTATCTTAACTAGAACAGGCACTTGCCATAACTGAGATTGAATCGATCGTGTAGAACAATACAAACCCTTGATCGTACTAAAGGTTCATCAATCGTTACACAATTCGAGGGAGTACGCTGAACTCAGCCTGTAGCACGATCGAGAGTAATTGAAGCTTAACAATTCCCTCTGTTGATTGACTTGGCAATCTCTAAACTATGAACGCTCAACTATCCCTTGAAATTCGTTCGCTCTTAGCATCTTGGAGATACGGAATCTGGATACTGTTCATCCCTGTTTGGCTATTTGGATTTACAGAACGTTGCATCGCTGTGTACTCTGATTGGATCATTACGAATCCAGAGTTGCTACAAGTTTTGACCGTTACATTCTTTCTATTCGGTTGGATACTCCTACAACCCAATTCAGGAACTGATCAAAGCAACACCGATTAAAACGCACCATCCTTCAGAACCAAATGATTCTGAGCATCAAAACACACTTTGCCTGCTTGCTGTAATTGCCCCAGTAGCCGAGTAATGGTAACGCGGGTTGTACAGCAAGCACTCGCAAAGTCTTGATGCGTTAACTTCACTTTTAACCGCGTTCCTGTAATGGTTGCTGAACTGTCTTCAGAAATCGTAGTCGGTTCCCCAATTTCCTCTTTTAGTACCTGTAACAATTGCTCAAATCGATCGCAGGTTCGTAAATGTCCCTGCACTGCTAAGAATCGCTCAGTTTGCTGAAATCGCTGCATCAGTCGTGGCAAAAGTGTCCGAGAGAGTTCTGCCGATTCAGTCATCTTTGAGGCTGGAATGGTCGCCAGTTTCACATCCGTTACCGCGATCGCTTGATAGGTTGAGAGCTTGGTTAAACTCGCCCCAAACACCTGTTCCTCTGTTGCTAAACCGACTAAAATCTCTTCGCCCCGCTGTGATAATGTCGTCAGCTTAACGACTCCATCAATGACCAGATTGAGGCTTTGTGGTTCGATCGGCAAAAGCTCACCACGATGATATCGATCGATATAGCGAAACTGAGCCAAATTATCTTGCAGCAGTGCTGTAATTGTGTGTTTACTTTTACTTACATCTTGCAACTGCCATCGAAGCAAAATGGCTTCGCCGCGTTTGTTATAAATCACATCGACGGTTAATTGTGCCTCAAAACAGTCTTGCGATCGTCGATGCAACTGAGCCGTAAACTGCGATCGCGCTAAAGTTGAGATCGATGAGTCTGGCTGATTGATTGAATTTAGAAGCGTACGAAATTCAGTCCGATCGTCCAGTGCTACACAGACCACAAAGGGTTTTCCAATCAAAGCATCTACATGACGACCCAGTAGGGCGACTGCGGCTTGATTCGCTTCTTGAATTGTTCCAGACAAGGTAGTGATAATCGTCGCGTCTGGTGCAAACTCAAATAGACTTTGATAGAGAAAGCGAACAGTATCTGCTTTTTCCTGAGCGGCAGCAAGAACTTCATTTTGGCGAGTGAGTTCTTCGACGGCAACCTGCAATTCTTCAGATGCCACTCCCAATTCTTTTAATGCGATCGGTAGCACATCATTTTTTGTGGTTCTCGCTTGTGGCTGTTGGTAGAGTCCCAACACTCGTCCATAAATTACTTGAATCTGTTTGTTCAACACATCCATGTTGTACATCGGTTCGCGTCCTTACTAGACCCCAATACAGCATAGAAGATTGTTTTTCATACCGCCATTTGTCTAAATCAGTATTGACAATCCCAGTAGGATCGAGCCGTATGAGCAACTAAGTATTGAGCAATACTAAGCAACTTTACATTTGACCAGATTGCATTACTTCGACTCTATAAGATCGACCGTGTATTCAAAGTTGTTGATCTGTAGCGGGAATCCTTCGCCCCCTAAATTCCCCATTCTGGGGGACTTTGAGCTAGAAAAATTTCTCCAATTCTAAAGCGCTTCCTACCTTCAAAGTCCCCCAAATTTGGGGGATTTAGGGGGCACTAGCCGAGCCAATCGAAGCGAAAGTAACACAATCAGACTCTATGAGCTATCTCATAGTTTTCCAATCCATCATTTGGCAGAGTAAAAGAGTCTGCATTTTCAGGAGACAATCACGATGCAATCAACGATCAATCTGAAAACAGCAACCGGACATCAAGTCATGGCAGCCGCTGGTAAGAAAATCCTGCGTCCGGGCGGGAAAGCGGCAACGGAACAGCTTTTTGAATGGGCAAACTTTCAGCCTGGAGAGACGGTTTTAGAGCTAGCCGCTAGTTTTGGTTATAGCGCGATCGCATTAGCGAAACGGTATGGGGTCAAAGTGGTTGGCATTGAGAAAAATCCTCAGAGTGTAGCTCGTGCCCAAGAGAACATTCAAGCCGCAGGACTTGCAGATCAAGTGCAAGTGATTGAAGGTGATATCTTTCATCTCGATCGCATTTCAGAACAGTTCGATTATGTGCTAGCAGAAGCAATTCTGACGATGCAGGCTCCCATCGGTAAAGCAAAAATCTTACAAGGCATTCATGATCGACTAAAACCGAATGGTAAGTTTCTCTCACATGAACTATTAGTCAACGATCGAGAAGAAGAAATCGATCGTGCTTTAGCAGAAGCGATTCGAGTCAACGCTACACCGCTTTCTCAACTCAATTGGTTTGCAGCACATCAAGGTGCAGGGTTACAAGTTCTGCAACAACAAACCGGATCAATGGGGCTATTAAGTCCAGCATGAATTATTCAGGATGAAGGCTGGATTGATGCACTCAAGTTCTTCTGGAATGTTCTGACTCATGCTCAAATCCGCGATCGCTTACTAACGATGCGCCGAGTGTTCCAACAATATAAGCAAGAACTGGGATACATCATTCTCATGTCAACAAAAGGAGAAAACGCATGACCACTACACTAGAATCTTTGGTCACTCAGCTAAACGATAAGATTGAATACGCTGAAACTGGCATTCTCAGTAAAGTGCTGCTTAAAACTGCATCTTGTCAATACACTTTGTTTTGTCTTGCAGCGGGAACTGAGATTGCAGAACATACTTCCACTCGTGACGCGGTTGTTCAAGCGATCGAAGGACAAGGGATATTAACCCTTGAAGGAAAAAGGATTGTACTGAGTCCAGGTGTGCTTGTGTTTATGCCTGCGAATGCTCCTCATGCTCTCACTGCAAGTGGCAACTTAGCATTTCTTTTGACGCTCTCTGATCCCAAACTGTGATCGGTTTGTCAGAATCAGGATAGCGCTAGTATCGTTTTTGCTTCGTTGTGAGCGGCTAAAGCCCCCCAGCCCCCAATTCCTACCGTGTATACATAAGTCTTTTCGCTACGGTTAAATCGGCTAATGCCCCCTAAATCCCCCAAAATTGGGGGACTAAGAGGTAAGACTCCAGCTTCAAAGTCCCCCAATTTTGGGGGATTTAGGGGGCTGAAGACGACTGAAACGCAGTGAGAAAGAGATGTGTATAAACAGTAGCAGCCCCCAATTCTGGGGGAGCAAGAGTCTTAAATCCCCCAGAATTGGGGGTTTGGGGGCAACTCCGAGGATGTCCTCATC
>JADEXW010000016.1 GCA_015206935.1 Pseudanabaenaceae cyanobacterium LEGE 13415
CCGTAGCACCGCCCCCCACACCCGTTCAACCGACCTCAGTATTTACGCCCTTGGGTGGAACCGCAGGAGACGATCGACTGAGAGGAACGGAAGGCAACGATGCGCTTTTCGGCGGAGATGGCAACGATCGCATTTTCGCCAGTGCAGCCGATGACCTCCTATTTGCCTTCAATGGGGATGATGCGCTCAGTGGTGGAACTGGAAATGATCAACTATTTGGCGAAGACGGCAATGATACGCTGATCGGCGATGATGGCACTGATGCTTTGACTGGAGGCGCAGGACGCGATCGATTTGCTTATATCGGTGATGCTTTTGCCAATGGAACTCCGACTCTTGCTGGTCAAACCGGGATCAAGGTTCTGAACAGACCCGATTTTATTGGCGATTTTACGATCGGTGAAGATCAATTTGCTCTTAGCAAGTTCGATCTCAATCTTGATGATTTGCAGTTCCAAAAAGGCAGATCTGCTGAAATTTCAGGAGACAGCAATGTGATTGTACTGACTGATCCGTTTCCGGCAGCGGGCGCGGCAGCTCGTGCGATCGCAAACAATGACAAAATCACAGCCGATGAGGGCGCATTTGTTTACTTCAATTCCACTCTCGGCTTAACTCGGCTCGTGTACTCCCAAGATCTCAGCGACGGCGGCGATATTAGTGTACTGGCAAACCTTAACAACCAGCGCGGCGATGTGGGTTTAGCAAATCTAAATAACTTCTCAGCAAACGATTTCACTTTGGTTTAGTTCAATCATTTTGCAAATTTCTGAATGAGGAGATCTCTAGTTTTGACACTATCCACGAATAATCCGGTTTATGCGAAGCGCAAATCTGCGACAACATTGCTTTCCAGAAAACGTCGATCGGCGTTCGATCCGAAAGCAACCAATGTCAGGATTGTCGCCAGCAGCGGTATGATCCTTTGTTCTGCAATCCTGATCAATCTAGGATTAGAAGCAACGGGATCAGAAACACCCGCACCGCCCTGTGATTTGACGACGACGAAAGACAATCATTGTCAGACGACGACAGAGCAGCGAATTGATGTCTCTCCGGAGGCAACTGCTAAACCTCAGTGGAGCGATCGATTTACGGATCAACTGAAAATCAATAAGTCGCCCGAAACGCTACCCAAAGAGGTTGAAACCACCTATTCTGAGCTATTAAATCGCGCTCAGGCAGCAGCCAGTCGTGATCAACTTACGACGGCGGTTGAAACCGTTTCTGGAATTCCCAAGAACAGTCAATATTTTGAAATGGCTCAACAACTTGAGGAAGACTGGTCAAAAGAGTTAGTTCGACAAGCGACGAATCACTTCCAGCAGGCTGAAGTGACAACTTCGATCGCATTAATCGATAAGATTCCCGAATCGAGTGAATGGCACGATCGGGGTACAGAACTCAAACAACAATGGAAGAAACAAGCTGCGTTGTTAAACCAAGCGAAGTCGGCAAAATCAGCAGAAGACTGGCAAGGAACGATTAATGCGATCAAAGCGATGGAGGGTACGCCATTGTATAACAGTTTGCCTGTCCAGGAATTGTTGCAGCAAGCTATGATCAATCGCTATGAGCCTGATCCAGCTTTGCTGCAAATTGCTGTCGAAGATGCTCCGATGTTGCCTCAAGCTGATTCTAATCAAGTTGCTGCAATATCCAATTGATCTTTGAGTGCCATAGATCTTGGAAGCCCCCCAGCCCCCAATTCTTGTCGGTTCAAGACTCTTGCTCCCCCAAACTTGGGGGCTGCTACTGTTTATACACATCTCTTTCTCACTGCGTTTCAGTCGTCTTCAGCTCCCTAAATCCCCCAAAATTGGGGGACTTTGAAGCTGGAGTCTTACCTCTTAGTCCCCCAGAATTGGGGGATTTAGGGGGCATTAGCCGATTTAACCGTAGCGAAAAGACTTATGTATACACGGTAGAACTTGGGGGCTGGGGGGCTTAGAAGTATTTAACTTAGAAGCATTCGTGTGAACACGGTAGGAGTTAATCATCCATCTCTTTTAAACTCAACCCCAAACAACTTCTTAAGCACGATCGCGGGATCACTCTGAGGCAAGCTCATCTCAATAAACAATGTATGTGCTAGTTTCAACTGTACTGCACTGTACTGTCTGCGATTTTGCGACTGAGACACTGCCAAGCTCAAATCATGAAACCATTTCATCAACACAGGCAGCGAATTCTCTAACACGATCGAGCTTGAATCTGGCGAAAATCGCAAAATTCGCCGCTTAAATCGAGCATTCATCAACGTATAACGATTCCCATCTTGAATTAACTCCCATCTAGACTGTGGCATTGCTTTTTCACTCCAAGCAACCCACAGTCTGATTCGTTTAAGGATGCTATCTGCATCGCTTGAATTAGAGAGATAAAAGGTAATCGGCTTCGGTTGCACTTCCAAAACTCGGCGCTGGGGTTCCGCTGGAACCGCTTCATCGGGTAAGGATACAGATTGCGAATCAAACCTCGTTTCAACGGCGGGTAAAGGTTCAGCGACCGAAGTTGGCAACGGACTTCGAGGCGAAATAGATTGTTCTGGTGGAAGCCCGATCGCGCTCACTTCCCAGCGATATCGATCCAATTCGCCGCCTTCATACATACATTTCGGGAACGGATAGCTCTGTTTAGAAATGAGCTGATAAGTTTGTGGATGTAGATATTCCAGATGTAATTGAATGTTTGGAGTATCATTTTGTTGTTTGTCGAAGGTATAGTCCGGTGCAGGTGGCTCCAGACAAATCAGGCGCACTACTTGTAATCGCTCAGAATTCTTACTATCTCGTAGCTCAAAAACGTTGTGTGGTGGATTGAAAATTAAACGCTCTTCTGTATCAAGAAAGTAAGACAGCGTACAGCCTTGAGGCACGTGGAACAATGCGCCAATGTATCGATCGAGCTTTGGTTTCCGCCGTCTCAAATACACAAAATACTGCGTCGGCTCACTTAACCCACGAGTTTGGTAACTGTAATCCTTCTTAAGTAAGAGACGAGTATTATGTTCGATCGAGGAACTTCCCGATCGATGCCGACTGCTGATTTCCTCTAATCCAAACTCAACGATCGCTTGAATGCTATCTGGTTCAAGCTGGGTAAGAAGTTTGCGAATTAAGGCGACTTTTGCTTTTGGAGTGAGCTGAGTAGCACGATTGAGGAGAACAATTTGGCTATCGCGTTCAGAGGTTGTATCTTCCGAATCAGGTTCAGGCTGAAGAAGTTCCTCGATCGCTGCATCAACTTCTGGCTTTATCGTTGCTTGCATCAGCCGCTCTTCAACGTCCACTTCGGGAACTTCACGACTCATAGTTATGGCAAATAGTTGGGGCAAAACGTCAGGGAACTTTCAAACCCTAAGCAATCTGCTAAACCAAAGGTATTAAGCCTATTGCTTAGATTACAAATGAATTGATCTGCAATAGGCTCATTTTATCCTAAAGCTCTCTAAATCAAGAGTGCTTTCCCTAAAAGATTAGAACAAGAAGCGGTGCGATTTGTGAAGAGGCGATGAGAAATCAGAACACTCAAGGTTTCAAATATCACACAAAAAAATCAGGGTGCGAATTATCCCTGACCCTAGTTCTAAATATTGATCGCTTCTAGTTAGTGAGTTCTGCTTTAATCGGTTCGCGATCGCTCATTTCTAACAGCAAGCCATCCAAATATAAAAGATTGCCGTTTTGATTAAAAATACCCTGCTTGCGTTCAGTTACCCAGCGAATTTCGCCATTCGCATCAACAATTCGGTATTCAATCGAATGAGGGTGTCGATCGAAGATCGTTTGCATCAATGAATCTTTGAGAATTGAAATATCATCTGGGTGAACAATACTAAGATAGGAACGGATTTGATGATGAATAAAAACCGAAGCAGGATAGCCAGTAATCGACTGAATTCGATCGCTCATAAATTGCATCATGTAACTAGAATCGCATCGAAATACAGCCCCCATACTGTTAACAATGAGCGATCGAAATTGTTCTTCTTGATCTCTCAGTTCAATTTCTAGTGCTTTTCGATCGGTAATATTGTGAGCGCTCAACATGATGCTATCGATCGCCAAAGTTGAAGGACATCTCTGACCCTGAATTGCGAGCGCTACCCATCTGTTTGACTTCGATCGCCACCACCACTCGACCCCGGTTGGGCTAGTTGGAACATCATTGCCCCACAATTGCAGCACAAGATCGATTTCGTTTAAATTACTCGGATGAATCAATTCTCTAATTTGCCGACCGAGTAATTCTTCGGGTTGATAGCCTAAAATCATTTCCACTGCTGGACTAATGTAAATAATTTGTCCGCTGTTGCTGGCTTGAATAAAGAGATAAGGACTGTTTAAGAAGAGCGTTTTCCATTTCTCTTCCGTTCTCACAAGCGTAGTACAAATCTTTTTATTTTCAGTAATATCTTCAAGAATTACAGCAAAATACTGATGTTTATGAGTGGGTAAACTGATCGCTGAAACGTTCAAATTTAGCCAAACAATCCCATTATTTCTGGTGATAAATCTTTTCTCGATCGTATACGAACTAATTGCTCTATCCAATAAATTGTGCTTGAGATGCTGGTCAAGCGAACTATCTTCAGGATGAACAAACTTCTCAAGATTAACGATTTCTTGGTCGTTTGTTCCCAACCAAGTGTGTAAAATTTTATTACACTGAATCACATCTCCATTAGAGTGAATTAAAGCCGTTGCAAGATTCGCATGAGCTGCTTGTAAAATTGCTTTCTCGTAAGCCTCAGTAAGATTACGAATCTCTGTTCTAACTATCGTAAAAAACATCAATTTAGAATTCTCATCAAATTCTAGGGAACATTCTACCGCCTCTTCTACGTCGTTGATCTGTGTGGTGAATCGTACGATTTCTCCCTGTGAAGCTCGTTGCCAAAGTTTCGCTAACCTCGATCGCATTGTGAGTGGAAAACAGTCAAAAAAATTAACCTGCTTCGCTTGCGTTTTCAATAGCGCTAAAAAACTGCGACTGGTGTAGATTCTATGCCCTCGATCGTTGTAGACACAGATTGGTTTTAGCGATCGCTCTAAGAACTCGGTCAACTTATAAGACTGAAGCTCTGGGGTTTTCCAAAATGGTGAAATCATTGTTATGCCAGTGTTTCGGTTTTGCAGTGCTGTGAGTTTCCGATAAGTCTTCGATCGAAGCTTATTCTGGGGTCAACTCAATTGATTTGCAGTCACTCAAAGTCGTATGTTCGTCTTAATTGATGAACTCTCTGGCAGCTACACCCGCATTGATTCAAGTTGCTTGAAGATGCAAGTCACTTGAATGCTGATTCGTGTTACTGATACCTCTATGATACGCAAACTTTGTGCGATCGCCCTGATTTCTGAGTTTAGACTCATGGATTATGGCACGTTCGTAGACTGGGCTTGTACCACTTTGCGAATTGGCACACCGATTGAACGGCTTTGTCAGCTTGTTTTTTTGCTCTTAGTATTAATTAGAACCTCTTTCCTGATATTTTGGTTCTAATTAACTTAATGATTTTTTTAAGCCATCCTCCACAAAGTAGGTAGTTAAAAACAGCATGAGTTGTTATAATCCTTGGCAAGGATTTGACCAGTCCTCAGCGTTCACCTTCATTCATCAGCACAGAACATCGTTTTACTCACTGCTTCTACCTGAGTTGCGATCGGACTAACGAAATTAAGTTGAAAGGATTGCTGCTTGATGATAGCAACATAGCCTGGATGTCCAGCGGATTGAGTTCGCTGAGGCACAAAGATTCATGCGCAAAATTAATCAGTTTTTTCATTCAGACAGTGCTAATCAGCATTGTGTATTGAGGTTCAACGACTATGATTGGGCAACTCTTAACCGGGCGCTATCTAATCCTGGAGAAACTAGGCACAGGAGGATTCAGCGAGACTTATTTAGCTCGTGACAAATATCTTCCACAGCATCCTTTATGTGTTGTGAAGCGTCTGAAGCTACCTGCACACAGTAAAATCACGCTCTCAACCGCCCGTCACTTGTTTGAAACAGAAGCACAGCTCCTCGGACAGCTTGGGCAAAATTATGCTCAAGTTCCGATGCTGTTTGCTTATGCTCAGGAGCAGGATTCAGCCTATCTCGTGCAAGAGTACATTGAGGGTGACACGCTCAATACTTGGTTGAATCAATCCTTTACAGCAAAAAAAGCGATCGAGCTTCTCTCAAGTGTTCTACCTGTGTTGGATTATGTTCATTCTCATGGAATCATTCACTGTGACATCACACCCAGCAATCTGATTTATCGGCATCAAGATAGTAAAATCGTTCTAATTGATTTTGGTGCAGCCTGTTCTGAAGCTCATGCGAATCCGCCCTTGCTGATTGGAACTCCAGGCTATATTCCAGATGAACAATGTTTGGGAATGCCACGGGTCAGTAGTGATCTGTATGCTCTGGGAATCTTGGTCATTCAGTTGCTGACTCGAACTGATCCGCGTCAGTTCAAGCAGGATTTAATTACAGGGGAACTGGACTGGCAGCAATATCTAAAGCCTGGGTCGATTCCATCGAACTTAGTGCTGATTCTTGATCGAATGGTACGAAGTCGAGTCAACGATCGTTATCAGCAAGCCGCCGAAGTGATCGCTGATCTTACACAATGGCAATCATCAGAGCGATCGCACGCTCATCGTTGGTCGCGCCTCCAGCAAACAATTTTGCCTGTGAGTACGATACTCTTTGCTGGAACATTGATCTCGCAGTTTCCTAAATTGCATCAAAGTTACGACCAAACATTCAAAACCGCGATCGAGCAGCTTGAACAACAATTTTTTCCGCCATCGGACAATCACTTAACCATGCTGCGAGAACTTTCAATCAAGCCGAGAATCGATCGTCTGATGATTGCTCCAAACAGACGGGTCATGGTCAGTGTGGGAACCGATCGTCTACTTCGATTGTGGTCACTGCCGCATGGTAAGCTCTTAGCAACCTTAGCGCATGGTAAAACACCAATTACCACATTAGCAATCAGTTCAGATAGTCAATACTTAGTCAGTGGTCGGGAAGATGGTACACTTCAACTCTGGGATATTGATCGAGGTCGATTACTTCAACAATTTAGAGGACATCAAAAATCTGTACTTGCGATCGCGATTAGTCCGGATCTGAAAATATTGACCAGTAGTAGTAAAGACAACACGATGCGTCAGTGGAATTTACAAACTGGAGCATTGCTTAGAACACTCAACACTCCCATCTCAGATATCACCGCAATTGCTTATCCATCAAGCTCTGAGAAGCTAATCACCGCAAATCACGATCGCAAGCTTCAAGTTTGGAATCTCCGCAATGGACAAATCGAGCGAACATTCTCCGGACATACGGGTGAAATTGTTGGGCTGCAAATCGTCAATGACCACACCTTGGTTAGCTTTGGAAAAGATCGGGGACTCATGTGGGATCTGAAACGGGAAACCATTGCTCAAGTTTTGCCGGAAGAGTCTGCAAACTCGATTATGGTATCGAAATGCAAGCGCAATATCATGACTGTTCATAGTAATGGAACGATTCGAGCTTGGATTCCGAAAGAAGGAAAGCTGGTCATGCAAGAAGCAGGCAAGCTAGACAATCCTAGAAATATTGCTTTTAGTCCGAACCATGACTATCTCGTGAGTTGGAATGCAAACCAACCGTTACGCTTTTGGCAAATCCACGATCGCACTGTTCACTAAGTTCTCATCGCTCCGCACAAGAGGAAGATTTTTATGCTGCACCAAGTTTCTGAAAAGACGATGCACCGAGTCCGCTGGTTATTAGTGATCGGTTGGTTAGTGTTGATCGCATCGCTCTTTTATGATCCGATGACTCCTGGATTCACCGATCCCAAGAACTTATCCAGTCCGTTTCATGTGAATGTTCATCAGTGCATCAAGCTACGAGAAACTTGCTTACCCCAAGTCAAGTTTTCAATGAGTGCATTGATTTGGTGGGCAATGATTGTTCCTTGCGGTATCTTTATTTTGCTCGTGTTCGGACATGAGTTTTGGCGGCGGATTTGTCCATTATCGTTTCTATCTCAAATTCCCCGCGCTCTTGGGATTCAGCGGCGGCGCAAAATTGTCGATCGTACAACCGGAGAAGTTCGCCGCGAAGTTGTGACAATCAGCGAACAGTCTTGGCTCGGTCGCAATCATCTCTATGTCCAGTTTGGTCTATTTGTATTTGGTTTAGGGCTGAGAATTCTATATGTAAATTCCGATCGTACAGCGCTTGGAAGCTTTCTTCTAATCACGATTGTTTGTGCAATTGTAATTGGTTATCTCTATGCTGGGAAAAGTTGGTGTCAGTATTTCTGTCCGATGGCTCCGGTGCAAATGGTTTATACAGGGCCTCGATCGCTTTTCGGTAGCCAGAACTATCTTAAACCGACTGCGATCGCGACTCAATCGATGTGCCGCACCGTCAATCGAGAAACTGATCAAGAACAAAGCGCTTGTGTTGGATGTAAGGCAGCTTGCATTGATATTGATGCTGAGAAGAGCTATTGGACAGAGTTAAATAAACCCGGTCGAAGATTGGTACAGTATGGCTACCTGGGAATGGTGATTGCGTTCTACTTGTACTATTTCTTGTATGCAGGAAATTGGGATTACTACTTCACAGGTGCATGGACACACGAAGCGGATCAAGTTGCAAATGTACTAGACACAGGGTTTTATCTGTATCAACATGCGATCCCAATTCCGAAAGCAGTTGCCGTTTTTATCACTTTTGCTGTTTTAATTGCTATTACATTTACTCTAGGAGTCATTCTAGAAAAGCTATGCCGTAGACTTCCTGGAGCTAAAAGTTCCAAAGAGCAAGCCCAGCATGTTGCTTTTACTATATTTACGATCGCATCGTTTTGGACGTTCTTTTCCTATGGTGCGCGTCCTTCACTCAATCGCTTACCTACTTATCCATTGTTAGCCTTCAATGCGCTGATTGTTCTAGTCGGTTCTCTTTGGTTGTATCGCACCCTACGTCGTACTCGATCGCAGTATGAGCGCGAGAATCTAGCAATCAGCTTGCGAAAACAACTTCAACGATTACCGATCGATCAACGGTTACTAGAAGGACGCTCGATCGATGATTTGACTCCAGACGAAATCTACACGCTCGTCAAAGTTCTACAAGGCGTGTCTCAGCAAGTTCGATTACAAACTTATAGCGAGGTCGTTCTAGATTTACTTCGACAGCAAACGGTGACTGCTTCTGGAAGCTTTGAATTTTGCCGTCAACTGCGCCAAGAACTTCAGGTTACAGATACTGAGCATTTCTCAACCATTGAAGCGATCGCGCTGAACTCTCCAGAACTGCTATCGACTGGACAAGCCCCTGTTTCAGAGATTCATACCGCAACTACTGTCGCGAGAGCGATCGTAAGACCCGCTAAACGATTCAATCCTTAATGGGTGATTTTCTATGTTGATGCTAAAGTCAGTTAATTTTGAGCAACGAGAGTTCCAAATTCATCAGCTTGAACAAGCCTATCCAGAACAAACCGAATGGGTGATTGGGCGGCATACCACTTGTGATTTAGTGCTAGCAAGTCCAGAGATCAGCCGAGTACATGGACGAATTGTCTATCTGGATAGTTCCTACTATTTTATTGATGTGGGAAGTGCATCGGGATCAGTGTTGAATGGTGAGATTGTTCCTCCAGAAGAACCGCGCCAACTGGAACTAGGTGATTTACTCCAGCTTGGAGAGACATTCTTGCACATCGAAGCACTATCACCGCTGACTGAATTATCGATCGAGCCTTCACCTCCAATTCAAGTTTGGCAGAATGAGGATCTTCACTGTCGCTGTTGTCGCATCATTGATGAAACGCCTGATACTAAAACTTTTTGCTTTGTTGCTGAACCTGCGATCCAGTTTTGCTATCTCCCCGGTCAGTTCGTCAATATCGAAATCGAAATCGACAATCAAACAATTATCCGTCCTTATTCGATTTCCTCCTCGCCCACTCGTCCTTACCATCTGAGTATCACAGTGAAGCGCGTTCCGAGCGGATTAGTTTCTAATTGGCTGCATGATCATTTTAAGATGGGCGATCGCATTAAACTACTGGGTGGCGCAATGGGAAAATTTACCTGTGTGCCAACAGTTCCATCAAAGTTACTGTTAATCTCTGCTGGTAGTGGAATCACGCCAATGATGTCGATGCTGCGGTGGTTGCAAGACACTTTAACGGAGTGTGACATTGTTTTTCTCCACAGTGCTGCGACTCCAGAAGACATTATTTTCCGTCGAGAACTGGAATTAATTGCAGCACAAATGCCGAACTTACAACTTGCAATCACAGTAACACGCTCTCATCAATCTTGGATGGGGTTAACCGGGCGAATGACTCGATCGATGTTGTCCTACATTGTCCCAGATTTACTCGATCGATTTGTGTATGTTTGCGGTTCTGAACCGTTCATGAAAAGCATTCGGACAGTGTTAGAGAGCATAGAATTTCCGATGCGACACTATCAAGAAGAAAGCTTTGGCGGTCAAGCTGCACCAGAACAGAAAGCAACTCAGAATGGTAAAGCGACAGTGCCATCTTTACCAATGGATAAAGCACTCGTTCTTTACTTCACAGAGTCCGATCGACAAGCTTTAACCGATAGTTCAACTCCAATTTTAGTAGCGGCAGAACAAGAAGGCGTTCAGATCCGTCATGCATGTCGGGCGGGTGCTTGTGGAATGTGTAAAGTCAAAGTTCGCAAAGGAAAAGTTCGCTATCAATCTGCTCCGAGTGCATTATCGATCGCGGATCAGGAAGCTGGATATGTTCTCTCCTGTGTTGCTCATCCGACCGAGCTTCTAGAGATTGAGGCGTGATCTGAATTTGATGATCTATCCTAGAAACAGTTCTGCGATCGCATTTTATCTATGTTGAAATCAATTCTCGCAGCTAGTGTCCTTCTAGCGACGTTGCCGACTGTTAGTTTTGCGGCTCCCTCCAAATCTGCTCAAACGCCCCCTCAGCCCACGACCGAAGAAATCTATCAAGCCTGTACTCAAAATCGAGCTGAAACCTTGCCCAATCCCTTTGTAGATGTTTCTCCAAGAGACTGGGCATATAAGGCAGTGTTGACCATGCACTATTGCGGTGCGTTCCGTCGGGCGGCTCCGAGAAGCCTGTTCGAGCGTCAGCAACCAACTCCGCAACCGTCACCGCAATCCTGATCGCCGTTGAGCGTAGCAATCGATATAGCTCTGAAGTTCTTGTCTTCGGAGCTTTCCAGATTCTCCCGACTCAGGATATTTCGCCAAGATTTGTCGTGCAGTATCAATGCGACCGACTTGAGCTAACAATCGAATCGTTTGAATATAAGCATCAATTGATCGAGCTTCTTTTCCATTCAGGATTGTGATTGCTCGATCGAGAATTGCGATCACTCCATCTCCCGGATTTCGACTGAGATAAGCTTGAGCCAGTCCAGGTGCGATCGACAGATAGCTATCCGCTGACTGATTCGCATAGATGAGTTCTGCGGCTTGGTATGCAATATCCAATTGTCCAACCTGTGTCGCTGAAATGACTAAATTGCTGATGTTTGTTTCCTTGTAAGCTTCTTTCGGAATCTCCTGAAATGTTTTCCAAGCAGGCTCAATTTGATCGTCATTCAGAAACTGCTGAGATAAAAGAGACAGCACATAGTTTGGAGTAAAGCCCGTATTTGGATTATTCTGAACTGTTTTTGCTGCTTTCACCGCAGTTTGACGAGCGGTTTCTGCGGCTTGTTCTTGTCCGATTTTGATGTAACCTCGTGCGATCGCACCATAGGCAACTGCTTTCAAACTCGGATCAGTTATACTTTCTGCCTGTTTTATCGCTAATGCAATTGTAGATGAATCTTGAATCACTCCAATTCTGGTCAAAGCTTCGACCCGTGGGGAAAGAGTTCCATACCCTCCTCGTAGCGGTAACTGTTGAGCGAGTGAAATTGCTTTCGTCAAATCTTGTCGAGCATAAGCTACTGCGAATTGCTGCAACACTTGAATGCGCTCTTCAGGATCAGTATTGGGATAGCGTTGGATCGTAACCTCGATCGCATCTAAAGCTTTCAGTTCTTGTGCGACAGGAATCACATAGGATCGAGGTGGAATCAGCTTAAGACTCGCTAATCGACGTAAAGCTGTATTGGCTTCTGGAAGATAGCCTAGCCGAACTGCTGAAGCGACCAGATAACCACCATCGCTATAGTTCGGCGCTTGTGCAACAGCTTGAACGAATTGCTCGATCGCTTGATTTGCTTTTTGGGTTTGGTTCCGTTTGCGATATTCTCCTGCAACTGCTAATGAATGGAGCGCTCTCGAATCAGCGGCACTCGATCGTAGAAGTTGAGCAATCCGATCAGGGTTTCCTCCTGCCTGAAAATAAGCTTGGAGTGCAAGAGAAGTATCAAAATCAAAAGATGGGTTTTTAATCAGTTCCCAAGCCCTAGCTAATAGTTTAGGATTGTTAGAAACAGCGGCTAAGGCAAGATATCGCGAATCTTCGATAAAGGCTCGATCGTTCAAAATTCGATTGATATAAGGTTTCGCTTTATCTTCGCGCTTTAGCTGCAAATATAGCCGCGCAATATCAGGATTCAACTGAGTTGCTGGGGCGAATTTTGTCACTCGATCGACAATCTGTAATGCTTTTGCAGGCTGATTTACTTCAAAATACGATTGAGCTAACGCAAGTGGAACTGTCACTTGATAGAGCGGAATGTTTTGTCCGGGTTGCATTGTTGTCACGATCGCACTTTCAACCTGACCTAACAATGCTGCAATTTTCGGAGTTTGTTTTAGCTCTGATGCAGTAACTAATAATCCACCGAGTTGCGAAGTTCTCGATCGAGGATTTGTCTGTTTCAAACTCGATTGAATGGCACGAGTGAGAATTGTAGTTGTTCGATCGCTTGCTCCCAATCGTTGATAGTATCCAGCCAATGCCGCCATCAATCGATATTTAATCTGCTCATCTGAAAGTTGATTAATTCGAGTCGCAAGCTTATCCAAAATCCCGATCAATTGCGTTCTCTCGCTCGATTTTGAAATCTCCTTCAGCACGAGATCTAACTGCGGTGGCGTTGGTGAATCGGGACGAGAAGCAAACGGTCTACCAATCAACCAGCGATCGAGCGTATTCTGGACAATCGGATTTAAGTCGATCGGAGATTGAGCAATTTCATTCAATTCCGCAAAGCTACGAGAAACGGTATTTGTTGCAACGATCGCAGGTAAAGGCTGATTCGGATAAGGAATTCGCCGCACAAAATCTTCTGTAATCAGTTGAGAGCAACTGAGATTTACTTGTGCTTGAGCGGGAACAACCGGGAGCGATGTAGTAACGAGAAGACTGAGAAGAGAAACGAGAATTTTGCGATCGCGCATAAGGAACTATCAAAAGCCATTAGTTCTTTTGAATACGAGAAGCATGGCAATGTTTCCAGATTTAATTTGACGATCGCTTATAAAGCAATAATCTTGCTCATGACTCGCTTTTGAGTTTTGCAAGTGCTTTAGCTTTCGCCATCCGGATTAAATGCTCAATGTATTCATATTGCGACCATTCAGCTTCTTCATCTTCAGTTAGACCGACTGTTCGATTTTTATCGAGTAGTTCACGAATTCGATCTTGTAATGCCTCAGAAGCTCGCAATGCGATCATCTCTTCTGGAGATGGAATTTGAGCGAAGAACTCTAGCACCTCAGTAACTCCCTCAAACTTGGCTTGCGATCGATTGATGACTTTACGGACTCCAAGTTCTAAAATTTTGGGCAAGGATTCTTCGATCGACTGTAGCTGTGTTGCCAATTCCTCAGAGATGTCCAGGGCAATTTTCACAGCTTGCTATCCTTTAGTACAACTTTTTTCAGTATACGAGATGCGACATAAAAAGCCCTCGATCGCACAATTGTCGATCGAGGGCTAATTCATTCAATCAAACCAATCTAGCTCAGGCGACCCGTCACATACGAAGGCGACAGATCCGACCAAGATTGTTTCACCAAATCCGCATCCGCTTTCACACTACCGAGGTAGTTACCAGCCGGAAGCGACGGATAACGCTTGTACGGAACCACATCTTCGCCAAAGTAGCGCGAGTATTCTGCACTGTTCACCATTGCATTCACCGCAGCTTTCAAGCCGTCACCCGCCAAGATCTTGTTGTACTCGCGGATTTCAGCTTGGGTTGCAGGCGCACGACCCAACAAGTGACGGAACAAGAATTCGATCACTTTCGTATTCGGGTACGGAGCATAGAAGCGACGCACATAGATGTCTGAGCTTGCCAAAGACTGGACGAATTCTCGCACTGAGATTTCACCATTCCGCAGCTTACTTTCGAGATCCGATCGACGAATTTCGCCTGGTACTTGTCCGCTAAACACATCCATGACTTGGACGTAGATCGCACTGATCACCAGTTCGGTCTCGTTCTGCGTCATGCCCGGATTCATCCGATAGATGCGAGCAGGTTTACGGCGGCTGGTTCCAACTCCTTCTTCAACCGATTGACCGTCGCCATTGGTAAACGATCGACCGAGTTGAATGAAGCGAGGCTTGCTACCGTCTGCTTTGCGTTCTTGAACGGCAAGATCTTGAATTGCCGCAGCGGTTAGAGGCATTTGAGCCGCATCCATCCGCGACTTCGCAGGCGAGAAGCTCGGAACTTCAAGCTTGTTGTTTTGCTTAGTGAGCTTGTTGTACAAGGTTTGCGAGTTCGGGAAGTTCGCCGCAGGTAGCGTCAAGAAGCGGTTGTATGGAACCACATCTTCACCGAATGCTTCCGCGTATTCGGCACTGTTCACCATTTCGGTGACAAATGCTTTCAAGCCTTGACTTGCAAGGATTTTGTTGTACTTGCGGATTTCAGCTTGATCCAGCGGTGCGCGTCCCAAGAAGTGCTTCGTTCCCAGTTCGATCACTTTCGTATTCGGGTACGGGGTGTAGAACTCCTTGATATACAAGCTAGAGCTACCTAAGCCGATGATGAATTCTTTCAGGTTGATTTCACCATTGCCGAGCTTGCTTTCAAGTGCCGAAAATTCGTTTTGCGCTACGTAAGGAGCAATGTCACGCTCGAACACTTGACGATAAGCAGCACCGATCACGGTCTTGAGATTCGCCTTATCGGTGGTTTGAGTCAGCTTGAACACTTTGGTTTGTTCGCGCTTCTTGCTCACCCCTTGATTGATGCGGAAGTCGATATCGGGCTGCGTCCGCAATCCAGTCGCGGTTCCCAATTCTACAAAGCGAGGCGTTTCCTCCTTCGTAACTTTCGTACCTTTATCTTGGATTGAACCGACACGAACCGTTCTGAGGGAAACCCCAGCGGGAGTGAGATAACGCTCATACGGAACGGTATCTTCGCCAAAGGTCTTGTTGTACTCTTCGGTGTCAAGGATCGCATCGATGACGGCAAATACGCCTTTCTTCGAGCAAAGATCAAAGTATTTGTTGATTTCTTGACGACCGTAAGTGGGACGACCGAGTAAGCGACGGTGAATATATTCGATCGCTTTCGTCACATACAGTTTTTCCCAGTACAAACTGCGGAACAGCGGCGATTTTGCCAAGCGACGAACAAATTCTTTAACGGTGATTTCACCATTTTCGAGTTTGATTTCATCGACTTTCAGGCGTTGTCCGTCGTACACATCGCGTCCAAAGACTTGCAGATAAGCCGCTTTGATCACGGCTTGGGTCGAACTTTCTGAGAACTTGGTGCTGATGCCTTGAGTTCCAGAAGATTTCTTGCCAAATGATCCGGTAAAGCTCGGACTTTGATCGTACTTGAAGACTTTCGGCCCCAACGTTCCAGGAGCAACACCACGAGCATCGGGATTGCTCAATTGGTTGTTGATCCCCGGACCGCGATTGATCAGAATCCGGCGAGTATCTTTACCAAATGGAGCCGGACGAGCGCTGGGGTTCTTGGTTTCTTTCGGGAAGATTGCACCAAATTGAATTTCCAGCGGATCGTTTCCAGAACCGTATGGGTGCTGATCCGGTAACGGTTGATCGTAAGCTGCGAAGGTTGTGATGAACTGAGGAACTTTGCGGAATGGCGCACTGTAGTTGAACAGGTCTTGTTGAGGACCCCAGTTACGGCATTCTTGTGCTTCTTGTCCCAACCCACGCAGGTACGGAACGGTTTCCTCTCCGAAGTAGTCCGCGTACTCTTTGGAATCGACGAGAGCATCGACCAGCGCATTTAGACCGCCATTGGATACGATCGAGAAATAGTTCTGAACTTCTTCACGCGAAGAAGGGCCCCGACCGAGAATATGACGGAATGCCAACTCTAGAGCGCGGCTGTTAATATACGGCTCGAAGAAGTTTTTCCGATACAGCGGCGATTTTGCCAAACGGCGGATGAATTCCTTCATCGAAATATCACCGTTCTTCACTTTCGATTCGAGATCGGAAATGCCCAACGAGTAAGCGCGGGTGATATCGCGTTCAAACACTTGGCGATAAGCCGCTTTTACCACATCGTTCTTTTCGCTGCTCGACAGTCCGGGCTTCATGGCGAACTTCGGACGACGTTCTGCTGCATTGAAGTAGATTTGCGGCAGTTGTAGACCTTGAAGATCACCGGATGGGCGTTGACGCACTTTATCTGAAGGAGTCGGCGCTTTAAATTCGGTGATTAAAACGTCGAAATATTGATCGACGATCGTTTTCGCATCCGCATCACTCCGGAAGTAATTTCCCGCAGCAACCTTCATTTCCTGCAAAGCGACGATCGTGGCATCCGTCGAACAAGCCCGTTCGATGATTTCCCGCAGACCGCGAGTATTCACCGAGATAATATTCGGATCACCCGCGACGATCGCATAAGTGGTATAGCGCAAGAACCAGCTTAAGTCGCGTAACGACTTCGCCATATTGCTTGGACCATATCGCGCGACGTTAATCGGACGAAAACCCGGTGGGATTGCACCAGCACTGGGCGTTAAAAAGAAGTTCCGAATGCCGCCGAACAATCCGCCACCAGAGCCTTCGGCATAAGTGACCGTCCCCAGCTTCATCCCTTCTTCGGTATTTAATGTCGTGCCTGCGATCGTTTTCACAGGTTCTTCAGCAGGCTTTTCCAAAAACGCCATCGGTGAACCGCCTGTGAAGATACGGTTTGCCGATCGAGAAACGATTAGCTCTGAGTTACGAGTCAGAGTTTCAGCGATTTCGAGGCGTTTTTGCCCGGATTTGAAGTACTGCATGAGTTCGTCAAGCTCACCCCGACCGAGAAATCGATCTTGTTGCTCTGCCTGCGAAATCGTTGCAACTGGTACGGTTTGGTATAGTTGCGGGCGTGCAACCGAGCTTCCACCACTTGCCTTAACACTCATTGGATTTCTAAAGCTCCCATTTACGGATCGTTACTGTGTTAAATCTGACCAGAGCGTCACCTGGCACGTTAGTTCTTAAAGAGCCGACATCGCAGACGCGCCATCAGCCTTCGCACGTTAAACGATTTGCCTAGGGTCAACCAGTTCATTCATTAGATTAAAACGTTTCGGGTTCCTACACTTGAATTATTAAAAAGTGTGACGAAGCCGATCGCGTTTCGTGCTTTGCTCATCATAGAAGACAGATGTTCTGTTTCTGAGAGCGGCTTTAAGTTTTGTAACTAAACTTCAAGATGTGGGGTTGATCTGAATCTGGGGGAATAATGAGTCCGCCCACAAGATACTCATGCCGCCAGTTGGATTGACGAAACAGGAAGTCAAGTATGTCGATCGAGAAACTTCAACCTGCTCCGACTCAACAAGTCGGGGTTTATATGCCCTACTATCCACAGCAGGGCAAGAAACAGCTTCTACCGTTTGCAATTAGTCTCTATCAGAAAGGTGCTTTAGAAGGAGAGCGCAAAATCGAAGGGGGCGATAGTATTCCATTTATTGCGTCTTGGAATGTTTCAACGCTTCCGGCGGATTTGTGCCGCTGCCGGATTCAGTTCGAGGGCAATGCGGAATTGAGTTACGAGATAATGATGGCGAATTTTGAATTTGTGGATTTCTTGATTGAAGTGATTCACAATTTTAAGCGCAGTCGGATGTCGGATTTTTCTCAGTCGTTTTATCGCAAGCTGCTAAGAATCGACGATTAGAAAGGACTTTAGGGATTTTGTTGAGGGAGTGATCATTGTCGATCGCTCCCTTCACTTTTGGTGGCGTGTTTTGCTTCGTTTGGGTCGGCTAATGCCCCCTAAATCCCCCAATTCTGGGGGACTTTGATTCTTGTTCCCCCAGAATTGGGGGTTAGGGGGCTTGCCGCATCTGTAGCACTCAAAAATCAATTTGGTATGATCAATTTTCTTAGATGCGTTCCCGAACTTCGCATCACACGAGTACGATAGAATTCTTAGAGTTTAAGACGGCTCTTTAATTAACCGGAGTGAGCGCGTGCCTAAGTCTGCCAAGTATTTATTGATTGGTTCCCTGGAAGCCTATAGTGGCAAGTCTGCCGCAATTTTAGGAATTGCCCACCAACTGAAAGCGCGAGGGCTGGATCTTGCGTATGGAAAGGCACTTGGCGGAGGTTGGGGACAAACTCAGATGGCAGATAGTGATGGCGATATTCAGTTTGTGGCAGAAACGATCGAGTTAAAGAGCGATCGACTCCAAGCCCCGGTTCTGACATTGAATTCAGAAACGGTTGATAATCGATTAAAGGGTGCTGACACAAAGGACTATCAGCAAGCGTTGAAACAGCGATCGTACTCTCAACAAGGCGATCTTGTCATTCTCGAAGGTCCTGGAACCCTTAGCGAAGGAAAATTATTTGATTTATCGCTGTTACAAGTTGCCGATACGATTCAAGCTTCAGTCATGCTTGTGGCTCGATTTCATTCAGTATTATTGCTTGATTTAATTCTGAGCGCAAAAGAGCAATTAGGCGATCGATTAATCGGTGTCTTAATTAATGATGTTCCTAAAGAGCAGATTGATGCAATTAACAATTCTTTCCGCCCATTTTTAGAGAAACAAGGGATTGCCGTATTCGGAGTGTTACCGAGTAGTACCTTACTTAGAAGTGTGAGCGTAGCGGAATTAGTTCATCAACTCGATGCAGAAGTGCTATGTCGAGGCGATCGATTAGATCATATGGTGGAAAGTTTGACGATCGGGGCGATGAACGTGAATTCTGCGCTGAAATATTTCCGCGCTCGTCAAAACATGGCGGTTGTGACAGGGGGCGATCGGACTGATTTGCAATTAGCAGCACTTGAAACTTCGACTCAATGTTTGATTTTGACAGGTCACATTCCACCCACAAAAGAGATTGTTTCTCGCGCAGAAGATTTAGAAATTCCAATTCTTTCTGTGGATTTGGACACATTAACAACCGTTGAAATTATTGAACGGGCATTTGGCGAAGTGCGACTGCAAGAACCGATCAAATTTCAATGTATTTGTCAGATGATTGAGAAATATTTTGATAGCGATCGACTGCTCTCTACTTTAGGTTTGATGCCTGCCGGAGCGCTTTAGTTTAGATTCATTGCGTACTCAGATTATTCACCTTCTAGCGCAATTCTTGAGAAACACGGGCGCACGAATTTTCTCAAGTACAATCGAGAGATTAGATGCTGAGGATACTATGAGTCCGGACTTGATTGCGATCGCAAAACTAAAAGCTTTATCACCAGAACGTCAGCAGGAAGTTTTAGACTTCATTGAGTTTTTGCAACAGAAAGATCAATCAAAAACAACGGATAGTTCATCAAACCAGACAACTTCGCTGGATGATGCAAAGTCTGATTGGTCATCCGATCCATTTTTTGGAATTTGGCGCGATCGTGCAGATTTAACTGATAGTTCTGCTTGGGTCAAACAGATTCGTCAGCAGCATTGGAATCGTTAGAATGACGCAGGTTATTTTGGTTGATTCCGATATTTTGATTGATTACAGTCGAGGAATGACTGCAACGGCTGAATATTTTGCGACAACAGCCGTAACGAATACACTCGCAATTAGTGTCGTGACTCAAATGGAAATTATCGTTGGATGTCGCGATAAGCAAGCACTTCAAGCCGCAGAAAAGTTTCTTGCAAGATTTGAAGTAATTCCAGTGGATGAAGCAATTTCGCATCAAACCATCGAACTTTTGCGTCAGTATTATTTGAGCCACGGTCTGTTGATTCCAGATGCACTGATCGCATCTACCGCGATCGCATACGATTACCCGTTAGTAACCAAAAACCAGCGCGATTTCCGATT
>JADEXW010000216.1 GCA_015206935.1 Pseudanabaenaceae cyanobacterium LEGE 13415
TGCGCGATTGCCTATAGCAACAGCGTAGCTCCCGCTCATGAAGAAATGCAGGTAAAACAACCTCAACAAAATAATTCCCAGACTTGGGAATTGGGCTAGAAACACAAACAGAGTATTTCTAGCCGTTCTGCCATGCGAGTTTAATTGTGGCTCTAGCAATAGCACACAAATTGGTTCCAACATGAAGCCTGCTCCAAAAACTATCCTCAGATACAACAAGTTCAACTATAGAGTTCTCGATAGATCTAGTGAGTTCCTCTGTTGAGATTGCTTGAGATGAGCATTGAAGCTACCGATTCGTTTGTTGTCCAATCAAAACACTCATTAGCACGATCGCGATCCCAAACAGTTGAGTTGGCGTAAAAGTTTGGTGTAAGAAAACGAATCCAATCAGGGTTGCAACCACCGGACTCATCAACCCCAAGTAGGACACAGCCGATGCTTTGAGTCGGTCAATTCCCCGAAACCAGAGGGCGTAAGCAAGCCCAGTACCAACAACACCGAGATAAACAAAGCCGAGTAAGTTGGGGGTTGAGAGAGGAGGAAGTGAACCTTCAGTCACCAGCGCGATCGGCAACAGAACCAGCCCGCCAACCGTTAGCTGCCATGCAGTGAAGACTAGAAGAGGAACCGGGCGTTTCCACCGCTTGACCAGTACTGTTCCTAAACCCATTGTGGCGGCTCCCAAGATTGCAGCCATCACCCCCACACCGTCTAGCTTTGCTTTCGGTGCAAGAACAAGCAATCCCACGCCAATGAATCCTGCGATCGCTGCTAGAATCGCAAACTTAGACGGCTTCTCTTTCAAAATTGCCCAGGAAAACAAGACTACAAGTAACGGTTGGATCGCGCCTGCGGTTGCTGCAACGCCACCCGGAAGCCGATAAGCTGCCACGAATAATAAAGCCTGAAAGATGCCAATATTGAGGCTTCCTAAGAGCAAAATCCGCCACCACCAAATCCCTTGCGGCAGTTGTCCGAGTCCTAGGGTGAGCAGAATTCCAATGGGTAGCGATCGTAAAGCGGCGACCAGTAGCGGATGGTGAGGCGGTAGGAATTCCGTTGCCACAGCGTAAGTGGTTCCCCAAGTTATTGGGGCTAAAGCCGTTAGCAGAATGTCAGATAGGTGAACGCGGGAAGGTTTCATCGCTTTTATCTCTATATCAAGATACTTGATGCCAAGATTCTAGCGGTTATCTCGATGTTAAGATAATTAGGATCAAGATACTTAATGAGTTGTGATGAATGCCGATCCAGTTGATGCAATTTTGGCTCAATGGCAGAAAGAGCGACCTGATCTCGACGTGTCGGCAATGGGCATTGTGGGTCGAATCGGGCGACTGACGAAACACCTCGATCGATCTCTGCAAGAAGTCTTTTCGGAGTTTGGCTTGCAGGCTGGAGAATTTGATGTGCTGGCGACCTTGCGCCGCTCTGGTGCGCCGTATCAGTTGACCCCAACGACACTGTTCAACGCGCTGATGATTTCGTCGGGGACGATGACTCATCGAATCGATCGCTTAGAACAAGCCGATCTCGTGCAGCGCATTCCCGATCCGAGCGATCGCCGGGGAACGCTGATTCAGTTAACGGATAAGGGCTTAACCTTGATTGAAAAAGCAGTAGAGGCTCACGTTGCCAACCTGAATCGCCTCCTCAGTGGGTTAGAAGCGGTGGAATCCGAAGCACTGGCTCAATTGCTGCGGAAGCTTTTGATCTCGTTTGAGGGGTAGCGATCGCAAGATTGCGTTAGCGTTTGGCATAGGCAACGAGCGAAACGCCCAGCACCACCAAGACAACGCCTGCGATTCGGGTAGGGCTTGCCTCAAACTTCGGGAGTCCGATCGCGCCATAGTGGTCTAAAAACAGTGCTGCAATCATCTGTCCTGCAATAGTCAACGCCAGCGCTAGAGCGGCTCCGATTCTGGGAGTGGCAAAAATGGTTGACCAAACGTACAGCGTCCCTAAGCAGCCGCCAATCCACATCCACCAGGAGGTTTGATTCAGCGCAGTGGAAGCAGGGAGGGGATAGCGTGCGAGGAGACAAATCGTCAGCGATGCTAAAGTTCCTGCGAGATAAGAGATAAACGTCACCTGCATTGGTTCCCCAACATACCGCCGGAGCAAGGTGTTGAGGGCGACTTGAACCGGAAGAATGGCTCCTCCAGCAAGTGCAGCGAGTAGGTAAACTGTCCGTCCGTTCATGGTGCAAGCTCCCAATTCAATTATCTTGATTTCAAGATACTTAATCCTAAGATAATTGAAATTAGTTTGATGTCAAGATTTTTAGCATCAAATCATTTCTCGTCAAAGGAGGAGTTGTGCATTGCTTACTTGAATCAGCGCCATCAAGACTGGTTTACCTGGTTATGGCAAGAGATTGAGCGACACGATGATCAGCAAGCCCGTGTACTGAGCCTGTTTGATTTTCTAGAGCAATGGTTGCCTCGATGTCAGTTTCGGGGCTGTGCCTTTCTCAATATCGCTGCTGAATTTCCGTCCCCCGACCATCCGATTCGGCGCTTGGTCAGTGATCACAAAGCGGGAGTGAGAGCGTGTATTCGACAACTCATTAGCGATCTTGGCATTGCCAACACTGCTGAGGACTTGGCATCAAAAACGGATCTGATTTACCTGCTGTTTGAAGGCGCAATCAGCGAAAGTCAGGTGTACAGTTCAACTCACTTTATTCAAGTCGCACGACAATCGGCTTTGCGGCTCATTCAGTAACTCTTGATCAAGCAGATGTAGTTTTGGGCTTGAACCGAACACTGGGTTGGGCAATGTCTCTTCAATCAACGAGGTCAAAACCTTTGGCATCTGAATATCGCCACATTCACACAGACTAGTCTGGCTGCTATTTATAGGAGGTTCATAACTCATGGGAAATCATCGCGTCGAGCAAGCTATACCTTGGACAAGTTTGCTTCAGAAATTGAAAGGCGATCGTGTGCCTTTGCCCGCCAAGCATTCGGTTCGTGCGATCGCGCTTGCATGGCTTGGTGGTTTTTGCGCGATCGCGACAGTTGCCCTGTTGTCCGATACTTTCTCTGTGGCACTGGTGCTGGGGTCGTTTGGCGCGTCCTGTGTCTTGATTTTTGGATTTCCCGATGTCCCCTTTTCACAGCCGCGCAACATCATTGGGGGTCATGTTCTGAGTTCTTTGATCGGTCTGGTCTGCTTGACGCTGTTTGGCGCAACTTGGTGGTCGGTGGCGATCGCGGTTGGGAGTGCGATCGCGGTAATGATGTGGACTCGCACCACGCATCCTCCCGCAGGTTCTAATCCTGTCATCATCTACCTCCTCAAACCTTCCTGGAGTTTTTTGTTGTTTCCGACGGCATCGGGTGCGATCGTGTTGGTCTTAGTAGCACTGCTCTACAACAATCTCAGTCGCCGGAGTTGCTACCCCAAGTATTGGTAATTTGCTCTTGAGTGACTGATACGTCATCAGTAAGAGCATTGACGTTTGGTGTAGAATCATGCAATTCAACTATTGAACTACTAAAGAATTTCAGAGACATAATGCGCGTATATCTTACTCATTGCTTGACAGAGAAAGCCCCAAGATGCTTTGTGGGCAACAGAGCTGGAGGATGAGGATGCAATTAGTCATGTTTGATATTGATGGCACTCTCACCCAGTCGAATGACTTGGACGATGAAGCATTTCTCAAGGCACTGTTTGAGGTGTTCGGATTGTCAGAGATTTCTAATGATTGGTTATCCTACACTCATGTTACTGATGCGTGTATTTTGAAGGAGGTCTGTCAATGTCAGCTTGGTCGGACTCCATCGCTGGATGAAGTGAGCAGATTTCAAACGCGGTTGCTTGAACTCTTGACACAGGGGGCAGCAACTAGGGGTGGCATTCAACCCATTTCAGGAGCATCTAGCATTCTATCTAGATTGCTTGCCTCTAGTGATCATTGTGTCGCCTATGCAGGTGGAGCGTGGACGGCTTCTGCCCTGTTCAAAATTCAATCTGCTCATCTTCCGGTACAAGGCATTCCGTATGCGTTCTCCGATGATGATGAGTCTCGTGAGGGAATTACCGCGATCGCGTTAACCAGAGCCGAGCAGCAGTATGGTCGAACGTTTTCCAGCGTGGTCTATGTGGGTGACGGGATTTGGGATGTTCGTTCAGCCAGAAATTCAGGCTATCAATTTGTGGGGATTGCCTCTGGTGATGATGCTCAACTGTTGCGCGATGAGGGAGCGTCTTTGATCTTTCCGAACTATGACGACCCAGAGTGTTTTTTGGCAGCATTAAGCGCGATCGCATAAAGTTATCAGCCGAATTGCCCTCTAGGTGAACTTGGCAACGTGGTCAGCACAATGAATGCGGAGATGACCATCACTGAAAGGAGCATTAACCAAAGCACAATGATGGGGATGCTCCGAACCTGGATACTGATTCGGCTGGAAGAACTGGCAGGTAACACACATCCTTGCCACTGAAATCTGTCCTTGCTGTTGCAGTTTGCGAATCATCTTGATCAAACCCCGCAGGAAGATGACTTTTTCTTCTTCTGATAGCTCATCGACGGTTTCCAACAAGAAGTCAGACCAGGATGCGGCTTGGATTGCGGCTTGCCGTCCCTGTGAGGTCAATGTGATTGCGATCGCACGTCCATCCTGCGATGAGCGATTTTTCTGCACTAAGCCCTTCTCCACCAAGGAAGTAACGGCATCGCTGGCGGTTGCAGCAGTCACCCCCAACTGTTTTGCCACATCCGATAGCCGCGATTCGCCATCCTCGATCAGGAGCGTTAGAATTTGTCCCTGAGTTGGGGTTAACCCCAGTTGTCCAGCATCTTGCCAGGATTGGCTTCTCAATGCCAGCCCAATTTTCGCCAATCCCGTGAGGATGCGTTGTTCGATCGGATCGGTCAAAGTGTCAAAGGGAGTTTCAGCCACACCAGCAATTAACAATACAGTTCTCTTCTATGCTAAGGCTTTCAGAGCGGTCATGGCGGCTGCATGATTCGGTGAACTGGTCAAGTCGGGAACGATTTCTCGGTACGTGACGATTCCAGCGCGATCGACGACATAAACTGCCTGTGTCAAGAGTCCCCACGGCTGGATCAGCAGTCCCCAGTTGCGGGCAAAATCCATATCCCGATAATCGGAAAGCAGGGTCATATTGGTCACTTTTGCATCCTGCTGCCAGCGCACCTGGGCAAAGGGCAGGTCTGCGGAAATCAGAAAAGCCGCGACTGGAGGAAGTGAATCTAGTCGATCGCTGAAGTGTTTGACAGTGCTACCAAAAACGGGAATGTCGAGGGAGGGAACCGTCAGAAAGAGCCGAACGTTGCCTTGCGATCGCGCTAACGGAAGAACTAAGGACAAATTCGCGTCACTCACTCGGACATCACGGGCGCGATCTCCCACTTTCAGGGGTAGTCCAATCAGGCGCATCGATTGCCCGTCCACGGTGATGTGCATACGGTTCCTCGCTGCTATTATTCAACGTGAGCAAAACGAATGGGCTGGTCGTTGACGGAAAGGAGGCGATCGAGACGAATTTCAGTGCCGTCATGCAGTTTGAGAAAATCCGCTTTATTCGCCGCATAAACATCAACAATCTGAGCTTGGACTTCCACTGGCTCCCCCGACGGATTTTTGAACACAATCTGACAGTTCTGATGCAGCGTTGCGAGGGACTCCAGGAGATCATGAAAATCACAGGCAACCAGTCGATACTCATCCATCGGTTTTGTCCTCTTTTCTCCAGTAGTTGTTAGCAGCCGCAATGGTCGCAAATTCCAGTGCTACAGTTTGCCCAACCGCAATTAACATCATGGCATCATTGCCATAGACATCCCGTAGCTGGTTGCGTTTTTCTTCATCGGGCTGCGTGAATTTAATGATGAGCCGCGCCATTTTCACGGCTAATTGTCTTCCCTCTTCGGGTGTCGCTGTGATCAGGGAGTTGTTCGGGACTAGCGTTACGTCGTTCATCGGTTCAAAATCTCCAAAGACTCAGATACATTGACGAGGGCGCGATCGCAGAGGTTCGGCTCAGCGTTGTTGACTTCACTTGTTCTTTGTTCGGAATTTGGGTAGACACAATTCAGAAGAGTTGCAGAAATGCTTGGAGCTATTTTCAGCGGCGTTTAGCTTCTGCCTTTCTCCCGTTGGACGCGGTAAGGCAGACTCAAATTGCCTGAACCAACGCTGTAGACGTTGTAAACGCCTAGCATGGGACGGTTGCGATCGGAAGTATTGACCTGCATATAAGCCGTGACCGCATCAAAATTAAAATTGGTGTTTCCATTCACCCGTTGCACAGGGACTAGCACTCTCAATGTGTTGAGTTGAGTCGTGACAGCAAAACCGGGAGAATCCATGTACATCGGCATTCCTGGATTCGTTGGCGGTAGCACAACACTGCGATCGTCTTTCGCGAATTGCTTGACGGCTAATCCCCCTGGAACTCGCTTGTCTTGCGTCAACACAACCCAGTGCGTATGCCAGACACGACCATCATTGGCATAGTTACGATCGTTGTTCTCATCCCACAATGGCGTATCGTCAAAGTCAGGGTGAGAGGTCACAGCCAGCGCCACAATGCCTTCAGTTGCACTAAAGCCAACGGCTTCAGGCTTGAGAGTCGTCGGGAACACATAGCCCAGCACAGGCGCACCGTCGAGTTGCCCCACAGGTTGCGGCAGGGTTGATCCGGCTGTTCCTTTGACCTGCTGCTCAAAGACCAGTAACTCTAGATCTGGTAGATAGCGTACCTGAGCCGATCGAATCTCCAATGCTGGAGTTTTTGCGATCGCGCCAACCTGCCGCTTTGTTTCTGCTTTGACTTGTCCAGCAGTAATGACAAATCCAATGACTAATGCAATCGCGGTACAGACTACGATGAGTCGCCGCCAACCAAACGCAAACATCTCTAAACTCCTCACCATTTCATCATGAATGCTCGTTCGAGCTAGTTGTTGCCCCAGAGCCGCAGAGCGGAATCAGGATTGCTATTTTTAGCCGCACGATTCAACAACGTGCGTTGCCAATTCGATGCCAGCAAAGGACAGCTTCCCAGTTCAGCCGCTGCTTCTTGATCGTTTAATTCGTGGTGCATGATCTGGTTAGCGCGGGCGATCGTCCATTGCGGAAAGGGACGATCGCGCAACACCAGTTCCATTCCTACTGCCACCATGCCTTCCTTCAACACGCGGAAGTACCAGCCTGTCTGCCCCGTCGTCTGCACTTGTAACGCTAAATCTCGAATTCGCCAGCGACGTGACAACTTCCAACAGGGCTGACGCGGTTGAGATACCTGCACCTGAGCGTCACCAATGTCATAGATATCGCCAATGCACACCGAGGATTCTGTTTGATCGGCAACCGTAAAATTTTCTCCAAATGCTCCATAGGGGAGATCAGGCAACTGCAAACGCGATCGCCAGGAAGGATAGTGTTCTGCTGCATACGCGAGTACCGCTTTTTCCACACCGCCGTGATGCTTGAGATCGGCTTGCCCATCCCCCGCTAAATTCGTACTTCCGAGCCAGATTTCCCCTTGAATCGGCGCTTTGAAAAAACCCGTAGACCAGGGACGATCCATTGGGTCTGGCGCACCTGCAACACCGAGCGATCGAGGCAGTCCAACTTGAATCGAAAGAATCTGGGCAACCATTTATCCTTCTGGGTAAAACACAAACAAAGTACAACCTGTTTCCGATTGGGGAATGTGAGTGGAACCGATTGGATTGTGAATAAACGTTCCGGCTGGATAGTCCCTTGTCCCATCATTGAACACGCCAGAGAGAACAAAAGCTTCTTCCGATCCGGGTTCATGCACATCCACGCCTTCCCACTTTGCGCCTGGCGCGATTTCCAGGATCACCGCTTTTCTTCCGTTCGCAGTTTGCCAGAGCGTCCGCGCTTGAATGCCAGGAAAAATCGGTTGAGCGGGAACCTGTTCAGCCTTGACCCATGTAATCTCATTCATGATTAGTTCCTCGCTGATAGTTTGAGTACTGCGGGGGGATAGTCTGCCCCTTCCAGCATGATTTCGGCGATCGCATCGTAAGCATCGATCCAGGTTTGTTTCGTCTGGGGTGTCCAATCAGTACCTAGAAAAGACTCCAGTGTTTTTAGCAAGGTATTGCCAACCATTGGATAATGTTCAGGCAACACCCCATACTGAACGTGGCGTGTCCCTAAACCTGTGAGAGCGCCATTGAGCGCATCCGGCTGACGCAGGCTATTGATCACGAGAACTAGCGAAGCAAAAAGCTTTTTACCCTGCTCGTTCATTGGGGTG
>JADEXW010000871.1 GCA_015206935.1 Pseudanabaenaceae cyanobacterium LEGE 13415
TGTCAAACAAATCATTCCAAGCTTCGATCCATCGCTCTTCAATTTCAGCATTAGTAGCCATCACACACAATTTCTCAATGACTATTGCAATTCATATAACAGTAGTCTGAAACGAAGCCAGCTAACGATTGCATTCAGCGGCAGCGAAAGAACTTAAACGATAGACGAGAAGACTCTCAACTGTCCGCTGCAATGCGATTGTTAGGCTGCATGGCACAAACAAGATAATCAACTCGAAACGTCAAGACTCTGCATAGACTTCACCTTTACTTTTGACGCGATGCCTTCAAGTTTCCACTGCAACTCCGAACAAAACTCAGTTACCTTACTTCGTCGTTGAGTTGGAGGGATAGCTCGTAAATCTTCGATTCCTGAAATTAGCTGATTCCTGATAGCGGCTACAACAGATTTGTCGCATAAGTACATTTCTGGCGATGGATTAGCCGCTTTATCTCGTTTCCCGTTCAACCCAACATAAATCAACCCCAAACACAGATGATTTGGATAGTTTTGCCTAACCCACTCTAGATGGTCATGTCCTTGTTCAATATCTTTTTTGTAGTAAATTGGGTTCTCTTTCTTTTTCTTGCCTGTCTTTAGCTCAAATGCGAGGCACTTTTGAGTGTCTTCATCTACCCAAAACACGTCTGGTCCAGTTCCATCCTCGTTATCTGGTCGAGTCGAAGCAAATCCTAGATATTCACCTAAAGCACGGACAGCTTCTTCTTGTTGCGTAATAGAAGCGCTTTGCTCATCAATTCCTGCAACAGATGTGCGAAGACGTTGAAAAGTTTTTTGATACCCTTCAGGCGATTTACGTCCAGCAATGAGATCAATTTGCCTTTCAAAATCTGTTCCTGCTGTTACGGTAGCTGTTGCATCATGAGAACCGCCACTGATAGTTCTAGGGACAATGACCTTTTTTGCAAGCCTCTGATAGGCACGGAGATACTCTTCTTGAGCAGATTCGTAATCCTCTTCGCATTCCAAACACATTCCTAGCCAAAGGTTGTGCCATCCTGAAAGCTTTTCGTCTGCCCGTGCAGTCTCCTGAATCACTGCTTCAAGCTCCTGACGAGCCGTGGCGTAATCTCTATCCCAAATAGCACTGATAAATTTAACCTCAGCTAAAGCAGCTTGAGTCATGCGTTCTTCCATCTGCTGCGTTCTTTCAGATGCTTCATTATCTAACTCCATCTCGTTAATGCTCTCACCATAAAAGCCAATCCAAGAGGGGTTTCGGCTCAATACTGAATCAATCACGTCAGCGATTTCAGTTGCATCTGACAGCTTCCGTTGTTCATGAAAAAACAATCCTAGCTCAACTTGCTTTCTTAGAAGCTCTGGGAGTAGCGCACGTTTACGAGGATTCTTCAACCAATTGCTAAGACTACGACCATTAATAATAAATGTTCCATAGTCATTGCGTCCACGATTAATACGCCCAAACAGTTGAATGATTTGGTTGCTAACTTTAGCTGCACGGAAATTTTTCATATCAAGAGTATCCCACTGGAATCTTTCCAATATGGATGCCCCCGTTGGTAGCTCATCCAAAACCATGACACGACAAGTATCATGTGGAAGATCAATTCCATCTACTCTAGAAACTAAGATAAAGGTTCCAGATGAAGCTTCGCGAAAGCGCTGGAGTTCTTCACTGAAATCGTCAACAGAAGGTGGGGTTCCTACTTTCTTGCACGCTTGAGCTTGGCGATATGATAGGACAGCAATAAGAACCTTGTGCTTCTCCGATAGAGGTTTAACAAATGTATGATCGATTTTTTTTCGAGGAGTTTCATCTGAAAACAAGATCAGACGCTCTCCATTTCCCGCATCATTCTTAGGCTCAATAGAAAGGTCAGGAA
>JADEXW010000217.1 GCA_015206935.1 Pseudanabaenaceae cyanobacterium LEGE 13415
CTTATTCCCCAGTCGCTTCTTTTCCTGCTGTGACCAAGTTCGGCATAAATGCTTGTCCGATCGGTTTCGCCGGATCAGCCTCTAACGCCGCGTGCATTTCCGTACTGGGAGTTGTGGCATCCGTCGCAGGCAACCATCCCAACAACGGCAACGGCAACAAAGTACTTAAATTCGTGATCAGCACCAGAATCCAAAGATTGTCAAAATTCGTATCGGTCACGCCTAACCAATGAGTTAACAGCGCTCCGAACTCATAAGACACTAGCCCCGATAGATTCACGACCGACATTAAGAGAGCAAACAGCGTTGCTTCAACTCCCGGTGGGCAAAGTCTCGCCGCCAGAACTAACACGGGCATAAACGCAATCTGTCCCATCACTGTGAGGATCAAACTATCGCCCAGACTAAACCAACGATCGTCAATTCCCAAGGCTCGATTCGTATGCGTGACGAGCAACAGCATCGACAGTCCTAACACGGCTGAAATTACTGTAGACCAGCCAAAGATCGCTCTAAACGGCACTGTTTTCAGGAAGCGTTGAAACACCCAAATCCCAAGAATCGAAGCAAGACTTGTCACCAGTCGCACTCGTCCGAGAAACTCAGGCTCAAAGCCCAATTCATTCGTCATAAAGTAAAAGAACGAAGATTCTGCACTCGGTGTTGCTTGCCACAAGAATAAAAATGCAGTCGGCAACCAAATCGATTTCTGAGTGACCGCTTGTTTAAGCTGTTTCAACTGATCCCCAACCACTGACCAATTCGCTTTCTCAGTGACGGGCGATTCTGCGATCAACCAAGCCACACAAGACACAATCAGCGGAAACGTTGCCGTAATCCAGAAAATCGATCGCGTGTCAAAGTGCTGAAGCAGCGATCCACTGAGATAGGCGGTGAGCAATCCTCCCACCGCCGACGCGCCCCAACTGAGCGACTGGAGCGATCCCGCACCGCTAACCGATTCTCCTCGTGCCCGTTCCACTACTAACGAATCCACGATCACATCCGCGATCGCAGTCGAAAGTGATCCGAGCGAAATCGCCAGTGTTGCTGCCCATGCTGAATGAACCACGGTTGCGAGAAGTACCCAAGCGATCGCGCCCAGAATTCCAGACAGAATCAAATATGGACGACGACGATAACCAAAAATAGGCAATCCATCCGAAATAAATCCGAACAGCGGTTTGATCATCCACGGCAGCGCCACAATTCCCAACAGTGCGGACACTTCAGCAGGCGTGAGGTGGAGTTCATCTTTGAGAAAGAAACTCACCGCCAACCGTGCCAAACCGAGAATTCCCTGGACAAAATAGACGAGGAGAATTGCAATCAGTTCAGGCGTTGGCTCGTGACCGAAAAACAGCTTCTCGGTGATCGAGTCTTTGAGTTTGCGAAAGCCAGTGTCAGAAACAATCATTGATGATTCTTTACAATAATCAATCGCCTTCATCATATCGCTATATCCAAAAGCGGGGGGAATTCTACGGATGAAAGTTGATCATTTCCTGAAAAACCTCGCCTTATCTCAGCGTGAAAAATAAGTTTTATGTATCGATTTCTACGGTTCGCTTAATCTTTTGACACTTTTTGTTACATTGGTTAATATGTTGTGTAGCTAATGCGTTTCTGAGTACTAACCATGCAAGACACACAAAAGATCACGACGGCTACAACTGAAGACCGTAATGCTTGGAAGTTTGGCTTCACTCCGCAAGCTGAACTGTGGAATGGTCGGTTTGCAATGATCGGATTTGTTGCTGCTTTAGCGACGGAATATTTGACAGGGAATGGAACGCTCCATTTTCTGGGTTTGATGTAATGTTTTTCCTCTAAATTCTGGTCAACCTTGAAAGCTAGTCTAGCGGGTATCTCATGTCTGGGATGCCCGATTTTTTTATGGCTCAAATTGATGGTTACGTCGTCTAAGCTGGGAAAGTCCTCATACCAAATCAGTCTGTTAATGCGCCAGATCCTTCGCCCCGAAATCCCCCAGGTCTGCTACCGTGTACACACAAGTTGAGTGATTCATCATTGCTGAAATCCTTCGCCCCCTAAATCCCCCATTCTGGGGGACTTTGAGCAAGAATGATTTCTCCAATTCCAGAGCGCTTTCCATCTTCAAAGTCCCCCAGAATGGGGGATTTAGGGGGCATTAGCCAACTAAACCGAAGCGAACAACGACTTGTGTGTACACGGTAGGCCCCTCAAGCCGGAGACACTCCAACTCATCCCCACGCTTCCTGGAATTTTCTTGCTTCTTAACTGCTCACAATTCAGCATCTGCCATGATTCCTTGGAAATCCTATACTCAATTCGCCGCACCACGATCGAGACAATTCATTTCGGAACATACTCCAGAAATTGACGACAACAACATTCCAACCGCGATCGATTGCCGTCCTCATTTGCTGTTAAATCTTCCAGACGGGACAACGACTTTCTTTTGGTTGCAGAATCAGCAGAATTGGCGAATTGGGCGCAACAGCGATTGTGATCTTGTGCTATCTGATCAATGTGTTTCGCGCTATCATGCGGCGATTCAATTGCTTGAACCCGGAGAGTTCTATCTCGTGGATTTGAACAGCTACAACGGGTCTTTTATCAATGGGCGGCGCATTCGGGAAATTTCGCAACTGCACTCAGGAGATCGAGTCAGTCTTGGACAAGTCGAACTCGAATTCTTTGGTGGGTTAACGCCGTTCACGATCCAGAATGCGGAAGTAACGGCAGCACTAAAGTCACAAAGTAGTACACCAGTGGTGCGGTAAAAACGTAACTGTCCGCACGATCGAGAATTCCACCATGTCCCGGAATCAATTGTCCTGAATCTTTAACGCCTGCATCGCGTTTCATCATCGATTCAGTTAAATCTCCAAGCAAGCTAGCGATTCCAACCAGTAAGCCTAGTGAAACTCCACTGATGGGCCATCCCGACCAGCCAAGATACCAAGAGCCAACGACCGCAACCGCGACACTCGCGGACACTCCAAATACTGCACCTTCGACGGTTTTTTTGGGGCTGATATCAGAGAGTCGAGTCCGTCCAATCCAGCGCCCGACCGTATACGCGCCAATATCGGCAGCCCACATACAGACAAACGCGAGTAAGGTATGAGTTAAGCCTTGGGGTAGCGCATTCAAGCCTTGCCAAGACGTGATCCAAAAGCCATCAAGCGGGAGATTGCTTAAATCAGCTTGTTCGAGCGATCGGAGTCGAATCCAAAAGCTGGGCAAATATCCGACATAGAACAAGCCCATGATCGAGGCGGAAATATCCGCGATCGTGGCAAATTTAGGCTGAAATAGCAGGTAGAAACAAATCAGCGTCCCCGCAACCGGGAAAATCGCATCTGCCAAATCGGGATTGAGATTCGAGATGAAGAGCAGAATTTGGGTCACAACAAGCGTCGTTTTTGCAGCGGGAGCGATTCCTTTGGCGCGGACAAGCTCGAAATATTCCAACTGTCCGAGATAGATAATCACGGCAAAAAAGGCAGTGAAATACCAGCCGCCGAGTAAGAACACGACTAGAGCAACCGCGATCGCGACAATGCCACTGAGAATCCGAGACCAAGGCATAGAGTTTTCAGAGTTCATAACAAAAAACCTGGTCTAACTGTCCTTCTCTCAATCCTGAATAGGGTGGGCGCACTCCACAAATCCGTTTTGCTCAACGTTAGATTCAGGTTAAGAAGGTTAAGCGTCATCTGGATCACTTTATCAGAGTGGCGTATGTATTTTCACTCTAGCTTTTCCCCGCTGAGGACAAAGATCGGATCGACGGCAACAAAGGATTGACTGGTTCCACGGGTTTCAAGCCGATTAATCGCAGATTGTACGACTTCAATATTCCGGGCATGAAGTTCAGCAAAACTTTCCGAAATTTTGTACAAATTCTCTAAATTTGCAGCAGTGACCACGATTCGACCTTGAGGTTTGAGATACCGCCAAACTTCTGCAAGAATCTCTTTAATCGATCGACCGCCTTCGATGCACACGCGATCGGGCATTTGTTTAAGATTTTTCAAACACTCTGGAGCGCTTCCCTCAACGATTTCGACGTTTTTGACTCCGAAGCGATCGCAGTTTTGTTGAATGAGCGAGGCAACTTCTTCATCCCGTTCGATCGCGACAATTTTCCCTTGAGGACAGAGCAATCCCGCTTCGACGGGAATCGTTCCAGTTCCGGCTCCAATGTCCCACAGCACTGAATTCGATTTGAGTCGCAATTGGCACAGAAGCAGTAACCGAATTTCACGCTGACTCATTGGAATTCCAGGCAGATTCTCAAACAAATCATCAGGAATTCCAGGGGTGACATACGACCAGAGAGAAGAAGACATAGAGAATTCAGCGGAACAGGGCTTCTTCCTATTGTGGTTCAGGAAACGATTTTTAATCGATTTAACGTCGGATCGCTACAACCGCTAATAAATCCGCCTGCTTGGAGTACCGATCGTAATTGTGCGATCGCGTCTTTCGTAATTTTTTCACCTGGCAGCAAAACCGGAATTCCAGGTGGATACGGACAAATCAATTCCGCACTAATCTGATCGATCGCACTTTCCAAAGGGACAGATCGAGATGCCGCAAAGAAAGCGTCTCTAGGGGAAAGTGACGGGATTGAGAAAGATTGATCGAATTTGCTTGAAATTGGAGAGATTGGATCGCGCTTTGGCAGATGATCGATTGCTTCAATGAGTCGATCGATATCCGCCTCTGTGTTTCCTAAACTCACAATAAACGTTAGATGTTGAAGCGATGGAAATTCCGCTGTCACACCAAAAGTTTGCAGCAATTCATCAGCAGCGAATCCATCCAAACCGAGATGGGAAACGGTGACACTGACACGAGTTCGATCGACAAAAAAATTCGGAAATTCTAGAACAGAATTGATCTGGGATCTGGCACGATCGGCAAGTTCTAAAGTTCTTCCCATCAACTCTTTGCCCTGAATTGCCATTTGTGCGCGTGCGGCATCCAGAGACGCAAGAAGAAGATAATTCGGGCTGGTAGATTGGACTAACTGAAGAGAACGAGAAATGCGATCGCGATCAATCCGCGTTCCTCGAACATGCAACATTGAAGCCTGTGTGAGCGCCGATAACGTTTTATGAGTTGATTGAACGGTGAGATCTGCACCTGCGGACATTGCAGAAATCGGAAAATCAGGATGAAAGGCGAAATGTGCGCCATGAGCTTCATCAACTAGAAGCGGAATTCCAGCAGCCTGAGTGAGATTAGCGATCGCGCTTAAATCTCCACAAACCCCGTAATAAGTCGGATGAATCATCAAAACCGCTTTAGCATCAGGATGTTGTTTCAGCGCAATTTCAACCGTTTCAGGCGTGACAGAGTGAGCAATATCAAGCACCGGATCATATACAGGCGGCAAAAATACCGGAATCGCGCCCGACAGAATTAATCCAGAAATTGCGGACTGATGAACGTTTCGAGGCAAAAGAATCTTATCGCCAGGATTACAAGTCGCGAGAATTGCCGCAATAATTCCGCAAGTCGAGCCATTTGCTAGAAACCAAGTTTGATCGGCTCCAAACGTTTCTGCGGCGAGTTTTTGAGCTTCGTCGATCGCACCTTGAGGCGCAAATAAATTATCGAGTTCGGGCAATTCGGGTAAATCTGCTCGCAACGCTCGATCGCCCATCAATTCCCGAAATGCCGCAAAACTTCCTCGTCCCCGTTTATGTCCAGGAGTATGAAATGCCGCATTCTGGCTCTGAGCGCAGGTTGTCAGAATTTCGAGTAGAGGAGCGCCGATGTCCATAACCTTTCCTTGTGACAGATGTATCGTCATTTCCAACCTTCTAGGTTAGGAGAGCCAAATTATCGTTAGGATATCTTATGGTTTATTCGCCACCGAATCCGCTCCCGGAACCGTTGTCCAATCCGACTCCTGAACCGAGTCCGATCCCAGCACCCGTTCCCGATCCGACTCCTGAGCCAGTACCAGGAACCGAACCGGAGCCGATTCCAAGTCCCGAACCTGTACCCTCTCCGTCCTAAATTATTTCAAACATCATGCTAAGAGCCGGGATTGTTGGCTTGCCCAACGTTGGAAAATCTACTTTATTTAATGCGGTTGTCGCCAATGCGAAAGCACAAGCCGCCAACTATCCCTTCTGTACGATCGAGCCAAATGTTGGAACGGTTGCTGTTCCCGACGATCGCTTAAACGTCTTAACCGGAATCTCGAAATCTGCCGAAACCATTCCCGCACGAGTCGAATTCGTGGATATTGCAGGCTTGGTGAAGGGAGCCTCAAAAGGGGAAGGCTTGGGCAACCAGTTTTTGGCAAACATTCGAGAAGTCGATGCGATCGTTCATGTGGTTCGCTGTTTCGATGACGATGACATTATTCACGTTGCGGGTTCAGTTGATCCAGTCCGCGATATTGAAGTCATTAATTTAGAACTTGGACTGGCGGATCTGGATCAAATCGATCGACGAATTGAACGGAGTCGGAAACAAGCTCGATCGAATAAAGAAGCACAGCAAGAAGTCGAAGTTTTAGAGCGTCTCAGTTCAGCACTCAATGAAGGCAAGTCTGCACGTCAGATTTCATTGAACGAAGAAGAGGAAATCTTGATCAAACCGCTGGGCTTGTTGTCTCGCAAGCCTGTGATTTATGCCTGCAACGTTTCTGAAGAAGATTTGGCAACGGGAAATGAATGGGTCGAGCAAGTTCGAGCCGTTGCTGCTCAGGAAAATGCTCAAGTTGTCGTGATTTCCGCACAAGTAGAATCCGAATTAGTGGAATTACCGGAAGACGATCGGGCTGATTTTCTGGCTTCTCTGGGCGTGGAAGTAGGCGGATTGAAATCTTTGATTCGTGCTACGTATAACCTTCTGGGTCTTCAAACTTATTTCACAACGGGCCCGAAAGAAACTCGTGCTTGGACAATCAAAATTGGAATGGTGGCTCCTCAGGCGGCTGGCGTGATTCACAGCGATTTTGAGCGTGGATTTATTCGGGCGGAAACCGTTGCATACAAGGATTTGGTTGAAAATGGCTCGATGAACGCAGCCAAAGAAAAAGGCTTAGTTCGCAGTGAAGGGAAAGAGTACGTGGTTCAGGATGGCGATGTGATGCTGTTCCGCTTTAATGTGTAGATTCCGTAAATCCACAGAAATTACTGTATAATTACGGACATAGGGAATTGCGGGAATTTCTACGCCTACTCCCAAAAAAATACCTTGGTATAACCCTCGATCGAACAATCCTACCGTGTATACACAAGTCTTTTTTGCTCCGTTAAGAGCGGATCGCGCCCCCTAGCCCCCAAGTTTGGGGGAACAAGATCCGGAAGTCCCCCAGAATTGGGGGATTTAGGGGGCGCGATCAATCAGCAACGAAGCGAATTAGATTTGTGTGTACACAGTAGATCGAACAATCGGGGGTTTTTAATGGGCAAAAACGCTAGAATCGAGTTAACGAATGTAAAGCAATTCTCAGGATAGGACTCGATTCACCATGCGCGTAATTCTAATGACGGGAAAAGGCGGTGTTGGTAAAACTTCGGTGGCGGCTGCAACCGGACTCCGCTGTGCTGAATTAGGGTATCGGACGCTGGTATTGAGTACTGACCCTGCTCACTCTCTGGCAGATAGTTTCGATCTCGAACTTGGACATGAACCGAAACAGGTTCGCCCAAATCTTTGGGGGGCTGAACTGGATGCGCTGATGGAACTTGAGGGTAACTGGGGAGCCGTAAAGCGCTATATCACTCAAGTCTTACAGGCGCGGGGATTGGAAGGCGTACAGGCGGAAGAATTGGCGATTTTGCCGGGAATGGATGAGATCTTCGGATTGGTGCGGATGAAGCGGCACTATGATGAAGGCGAATTTGATGTTTTGATTATTGATTCGGCTCCGACGGGAACGGCATTACGATTGCTGAGTTTGCCTGAAGTGGGCGGCTGGTATATGCGGAAATTTTATAAGCCGTTTCAGGGAATTTCGGTTGCACTGCGTCCATTAGTTGAACCGATTTTCCGCCCGATCGCTGGTTTTTCACTGCCAGACAAAGAAGTGATGGACGCACCTTACGAATTCTATGAACAGATTGAAGCGTTAGAAAAAGTTCTCACCGATCCGACTCAAACCACGGTGCGGCTGGTGATGAATCCTGAAAAGATGGTGATTAAAGAATCACTCCGCGCCCATGCTTATTTAAGTTTGTACAATGTTGCGACTGATTTAGTGGTTGCAAATCGGATTATTCCG
>JADEXW010000218.1 GCA_015206935.1 Pseudanabaenaceae cyanobacterium LEGE 13415
GGCTAATGCGGCTAATGGTTGGTATTTTTTTACCATTTGCATTGACGATCGACGGCATTAATTCGGCATGATCAAAAAAGGCGCCATGCAATATTCCGCAATTGGGGAGATTATTGCTGACGAATGGCAACGAACCGCAATTGTTCGTCCGTATGTGGTGTTGGATGAATGGGTGGTGATGCCGAATCATTTTCATGCGATCGTGGGGATTCAAAATCCCGTTTTCGACCAATTTTCGCGTTTCCCCGACGACGTAGAGACGACCCAGCGGGTCGTCTCTACCGGGGTTTCGCGTTTACAACCAAAATCATTGGGCGCAATCGTCGGACAATTCAAATCGATGTGTACCAAACGCATCTGGGCAATGGATTATCATGAATTCGCTTGGCAATCCCGTTTTTATGATCGAATTATTCCCGATCGCTTCGCTTTCGATCGAATTCGCCAATACATTAAAACAAATCCAGAACGATGGAAAACCGATAAATTCTTCAAGATGAAGCCAATACAATCCAACTAACCACCCAATTCCTCGTGAAAAACGCGATCGCTCCATGCAAAAACGATCGCGCTTTAAGAAATCACCCCATCATCCCGCCAAAGAAATCGATCGTCTCTTTCAGCGCTTCGATAAATCGATCGATTTCCTCACGAGTATTGTAAAAATACAGACTGGCGCGAGCCGTTCCTGGAGCATTCAACAATCGATGTAATGGCTGAGTGCAATGATGACCCGATCGAATGGCAATCCCTTCATGATCCAACAATGTCGAAAGATCGTGCGGATGCAATTCTCCCGCCGTAAAGGATGCTAAAGCGGCTCGTCCTCGACCTTGTACATCGGGCTTTGTGCCATAAATCCGTAGATTCGGAACTTCTGCCAATCGCTCAAATAGATATGCAGTCAATTCTTCTTCATAAGCATGAATCCGATCCATGCCAATGTTCGTCAGATAATCTACCGCAGCACCTAGCGCGATCGCTTCTGCAATTGCCGGAGTCCCCGCCTCGAACTTATGCGGCAAATCAGCATAGGTAGAATGATCCAAATACACATCCTGAATCATCTCACCGCCCCCGAAGAAAGGAGGCATCGATCGCAGAATCTCTAACTTGCCATACAAGAAGCCAATCCCAGTCGGCGCACACATTTTATGCCCGGATGCAACCAGCCAATCACAATCGATCGCTTGCACATCGACAATCATATGCGGCACTGCCTGACACGCATCAATCAGAACTTTCGCCCCAACCTGATGTGCTTCTGCACAAATCTCATGCACTGGATTAATGCAACCCAAGGTATTGGAGACATAAACCACGGATACTAGCTTCGTCTTCTCAGACAGCAATGACTTGTAATGCTCAAAGTCAAAGCCTTCATTTTCATCGAGCTGCACATGCTTGATCACAGCTCCCGTTCTCGCAGCAATCAACTGCCACGGAACAAGATTGCTATGATGCTCCATCACAGACAAAACAATCTCATCGCCTGCCTGCAAAGTATTCAGCGCCCAAGCATACGCAACAATATTGATCGCTTCACTAGCATTGCGAGTATAAACAATCTCTTGTCGAGAAGCTGCATTAATGAACGCTGCAACTTTATCCCGCGCTGCTTCATACGCATCGGTCGCCCTAGCACTGAGTGTATGTGCGCCGCGATGAACATTGGCATTGTCATGCTCGTAATAATGCCGCAACGCATCGAGAACCGCGATCGGCTTTTGAGAAGTGGCAGCACTATCAAAGTAAATCAGCGGCTTATCATGCACACGCTCATTCAGAATCGGGAAGTCCGATCGCACTTGAGCAGCGAGGGTTTTTTCTTGCAGGAAGGTCATGGCTTAGGTGTGTTGAGAACGAATAAAAGCAGAGAGTCGATCACGTAAGGTCGGTACTGGAATTTGATCAATCACTTCGATCGCGAAAGCATAAGTTAATAACTTCCGAGCCGAGTCTTGATCAATACCACGACTTTGAAGGTAAAACACTTCGTCATCTTCTAGCTGGCTCACCGTCGCACCATGAGCGCACTTGACGTTATCAGCAACAATCTCTAACTGCGGCTTCGTATCCACTCGTGCTTTGGGGGAAAGTAGTAGATTGCGGCTCAATTGTCTCGCATCGGTTTGCTGTGCCGCTTGAGGAACAAAAACCTTGCCGTTGAAAATCGCATGAGCGCGATCGCTAACAATCGTCTTATTCACCTGATTGCCAACGCCATACGGCTTACTCAGCGATAACAAACTATGGGTGTCGCCGATACGATCGCCATCAATCACAGTCAAACCATTCAGAGTCGTTTCGGTCTGCTCACCAGTCTGATAAATCTCTAGATTGTGCCGAGAAATCTTACCGCCGAGATGAATCGCAGTACAGGAATAACGAGAGTCTCTCGCTTGCGAAACCGCAGTCTTACCGATGTGAAATGCAGCAGTGCTATCTCTCTGAACTCTAGTATGGCGAACTTCTGCGTTTTCTGCGATCGCAATTTCCGTAACTGCATTAGTGAAATAAGCGCCCTCGTTCAAGCTCACAAAATCTTCGATTAAAGTAATACGACTTCCCGTTTCTGCAATCACACAGGCACGAGGCTGAATCAAACTATCGGCTTGAGTGGAAACAAACAGAAGATGAATCGGAGCTTCGACATCTTGGTTTTTGGGCACGAATACGATCGCGCTATCCGTCAAACTTGCTGTGTTCAAAGCTGTGAAGACTTCATCCTCTCCAGGAAGCTTTGCAATGTAGTCTTTTACTGCGGGAATTAGTTCTAGAACGGTTTCGAGATTGCTAACAACAACACCATCCGGTAGATTGTCGATCGCTGAAAGATCCGGTGCAAATCTGCCATCCACAAAGACTAATCGGGAATTTGCGGCTTCCGGTAGCAAAAAGGTTTCAATCTGTGGAAAGCTTAATTGTCCAGGTTCAGCAGCTTTTAACGTGAGTGTGAGTAAGTGAGAAACATCAGTAAAGCGCCAATCTTCGTCGCGAGTTGAGGGAATCGCTCGATCGTGAACACTAGCAGCAGCACGATCGCGAATTTCTTGGAAAGGGGAATTCGTCGATCGTAGATTTAGTAATCCACTGAAATAACTGGCTCGATCAACCGATGTGACCGCACCTGCATTTCCAATTTCAGAAACGGCTGAAACTTCTACCATCATGCACCTACCGTTTCGCCTTCTACAACCCAGTCATATCCCTTCGCTTCAAGCTCTAGCGCCAATTCTTTACCGCCACTGAGCAGAATTCGTCCTTCTGCCATCACATGCACAAAATCAGGTGTGATGTAGTTCAATAGCCGCTGATAGTGTGTGATCACGAGCGTTGCATTTTCTGGTGTCGTGATTGCGTTCACACCATTTGCAACAACCTTCAACGCATCGATATCTAAGCCAGAATCGATCTCATCCAAGATGCCTAATTTTGGCTCTAACAATGCCATTTGCAGAATCTCATTGCGCTTCTTCTCACCACCAGAAAAACCTTCATTCACACTGCGAGAAAGAAAGCCAGCATCCATCTTGAGCAAGTCTAATTTTGAATGCACAACATCATCAAAATCAAACGCATCCAATTCTTCTAAACCTTCTTGTTTACGCTTCGCATTGTAGGAGACCCGCAAGAAATCCACATTTGTTACACCTGGAATTTCTAACGGATATTGGAATGCTAAAAACACACCAGAAGTCGCTCTTTCATGGGGTTCTAGTTCGAGCAAATCTTGTCCACGAAATAAAATCTCTCCACCTGTCACCGTGTATGCAGGATGTCCCGCCAGAATCTTAGAAAAGGTACTTTTCCCAGATCCATTTGGACCCATAATCGCGTGAATCTCACCTGCTTTAATTTCGAGATTCATCCCCTTCAAAATCGGAGTTCCATCGATCTCAGCAGTTAGATCTTTAACTGACAGAATCACTTCACCATTTTCAACAATCATGCGCTCCCTCCTAACTGCCGCGTTGTCCTAGTTCAATACATTCTTCAAGCGATCGCACAATTAGCTCCTAGGATTGGAGCGCTCACACATCCAATCCTAGGAAATCTCGATCGCGCTAATAATTAACCCACACTACCTTCAAGCTTCAGACTCAGCAGCTTATCCGCTTCAACCGCGAATTCCATCGGCAATTGGTTAAATACATCCTGACAAAAGCCGCTGATCATCATCGAAATCGCGTCTTCTGGAGAAATACCGCGTTGAGCAAAATAGAACAACTGATCTTCCCCGATCTTGGAGGTCGAAGCTTCATGCTCCACTTTGCCTTGATTGTTCTGCACTTGGATGTAGGGGAAAGTATTCGCTTGAGCGCGATCGCCAATTAACATCGAATCACACTGCGAATAGTTCCGCGCTCCGGTGGCTTGCGGTGAGATCTTCACTAAACCGCGATAGCTATTTCTCGACTGACCCGCTGAAATCCCTTTCGAGATAATCGTACTGCGGGTATTCTTGCCGACGTGAATCATCTTGGTTCCGGTGTCTGCCATCTGATGATTGTTCGTCAATGCGACTGAGTAAAACTCACCGACGGAATTATCACCGACTAAGACACAGCTTGGATACTTCCAAGTAATCGCAGAGCCGGTCTCTACCTGCGTCCAGGAAATCTTAGAATTCACCCCTTTGCACATACCGCGCTTGGTGACGAAATTATAGATACCGCCTTTTCCGTTCGCGTCTCCTGCGTACCAGTTCTGAACCGTCGAATACTTGATGTCAGCATTGTCCAATGCCACCAATTCAACAACCGCTGCATGAAGCTGATTCGAGTCATACATCGGTGCAGTACAACCTTCGAGATAGCTCACCTGTGCGCCTTCTTCCGCCACGATTAGAGTCCGCTCGAACTGTCCCGACTCTCCATTATTAATGCGGAAATAAGTCGAAAGCTCCATCGGACACTTCACGCCTTTGGGAATGAAGACAAACGAACCATCACTAAAGACCGCAGAATTCAAAGCTGAGAAATAGTTATCAGCAGGCGGAACTACACTGCCCAAATACTTCTGAATCAGCTCTGGATGCTCCTTCACGGCTTCAGAGAACGAACAGAAGATCACGCCATCTTTTGCCAACTTCTCTTTAAAGGTCGTCGCAACAGACACGCTATCAAAAATCGCATCTACCGCCACATTACTCAAGCGCTTCTGCTCAGACAGGGGAATCCCAAGCTTCTCAAAAGTCTCCAGCAGTTCAGGATCAACTTCATCTAAGCTCTTTTTCTTCTCGCTGACTTTGGGAGCCGAATAGTAAATGATGTTTTGATAATCGATCGCAGGATAGCCGAACTTTGCCCAGTCCGGCTCAGTCATCTTCAACCACTGCCGATAAGAGCGCAACCGGAAATCGAGCAACCATTCTGGCTCTTCTTTCTTGGCAGAAATCAAACGGATGACATCCTCGCTGAGTCCACGGGGAATCGTATCGGCTTCGATATTGGTGACGAATCCGTACTTGTAGGGCTGGTTAACGATCGTTTGAACGGTTGCACTCATGGTTAACTTTAGTGTTCTCGAAGGCTAGAGGGTGGAAATGAGCGGTCTTAACCGAGATTGGTATGCTGCCGAATCTCATCGAAGGTAATGTCTTGTTTATCGCCCGCGAAGTCATTATCAGGCGTAAGAAATAACATACAGTGGCATTCTTTTCGCTCCCGCATCGGCACACAAGGACAATTCCAATAAGCAGCAGACACTTCAGCTTCTTTATCTTCGTAGTGACGGCAGGGGCAGAGCGGCGCTCCCAATTCGTCTTTGTGCTTTGCCAATCCTTCGATTACGACGGCAGTGACACCGGGATCGACGCAGAAATAAGTTCCGGTGCGCTTTGCGTACTGCTCCGAAAAGTGGCGCATCGCTTCAAGATGCTTATCGGTCGCTTGTGTGGTCTGAGTTTCAGTATTCATGAGCCAAATCAGCAGGATATCTAATGGATCTTATTACTAAAACAACACGAATGTTGCGATAGGAGCGAGAAAAGCCGAAACTGACCGAAGCAGTTTATAATTAAAACAACTTCTTTGTTGCTTAACTCTATTGTAGAGTACTTTAGCAACTTGGGTGTTGTCAAAGTCAAGTTTTTGTCTTTTGACGGGCGAGAACGATCGAGTATTTCGAGTAAACTAACGTTACGATTCGTTGACGTGAGACCCCACCATGACCACGACTCAGCAACCCTCGACCAAACAAGATATTTTGCAGCACCTTCTGAAGCAGGGTGAATCGACCGCGCAAGAGTTGGCGGAACGGTTGCAAGTGAGTCCTCAGGCGATTCGTCGCCATTTGAAGGATTTAGAGACGGAAGGATTAATTCTGCATAAAGCAATTCAAGCGGGAATGGGTCGCCCGAATTATGTCTATGAATTGAGTCGTGCGGGTCGATCGCAGTTTCCCGATCGATATGATGAATTCGCAGTATCGCTGCTTGGAACGTTGGCAGAAACGGTCAGTAAAGACCAAATGCGATCAATTCTTCAGAAACAATGGCAGCGAAAAGCGATCGAATATCGCGAACATCTTGGATCGGGATCAGTCGAAGAACGAGTGGCGAGACTGGTTGATTTAAGAATTTCCGAAGGCTATATGGCGGAGTATTACACCGTTGAGCCAGATCAGTTTATTTTGAGTGAATATAACTGTGCGATCGCGCAAATTGCCGAATCCTTTCCCAGCGTGTGTGGGCATGAATTGGAAATGTTCGCGATCGCGCTTCCGGATTGCAAAGTGGAGCGGACTCACTCGCAGGTCAATGGTGAGCATCGCTGCGGATATTTGATTCAGAGACAAGCTAAGACGAATGATTTGAATAATCTTTGATGAGCTGGATCTTCGATTGATAGCTCTGGATGCCATTGAAGCGCGATCGCCCAAGGATGATCTCGATGTTCGATCGCTTCGATCACACCATCCTTTGATCGAGCCGCAAGTTGCCAATCCGAACTAAATTTATCTACGGCTTGATGATGCCAAGAAACAATATTCAGGTGCGATTCTTCCAGCAGTTGAAACAATCGACTTTCTGGAAGAATCTCAACATCATGCGGAATCGGACGACGGGGATTATCTAATCGATGATCGATCGCATCTCCATACACTTCTGGAACATGCTGAATTAAAGTCCCACCTGTTGCAACCGTTAGAACCTGCATCCCTCGGCAAATTCCTAGAACTGGAATTTTTTTCAACAACGCTAATTTTGCTAATGTGATCTCGAAAGTGTCTCGATCGTCATCCACTCCATAGATAGTTGGATGGTCTTCACCGTTGTAGTGAATCGGATCAATATCACCGCCACCAGAAAGAATTAAACCATCCAAAACATTCAGCAACGATTCAGGAGCGGTCTGAGTTGGAGGAAGCAAAATTGGATTGCCTCCAGCGGATAAAACCGCATCGATATAAGTTCCAGGCAGAACAACTTCACCCAGCGAATTGCGACTATGGCTGGTGATTCCAATAATGGGAATGCGCGTCATGGGCTAGAGATTAGAAATGATTGCACTAGCTTAACGAGAGATGTCGAAGTTGATCGAGTACATTCGCTACCTTTCCAGCCATTGTTCCAAGTCATTGATCGATTGAAATCGCAGTAAAGCAAGACTGAGCGATTGAATACGATCGCTGGGTAACTGTTGAATCCGGGTTTTGATTGATTCTGGCAATTCACCAAACAGCGTGGTTAATTGTTGCAAAACCAGCGATCGTGTTCCTCGCTCGATTCCTCGCTCAATTCCTTGCTCGATTCCTTGTTCCATCCAACTGGTTACAATCTCCATAACTTCTTGCCTCTCTCGTGTTTCTAGTGTACCAATCTCGGTTTGAAAGACTTGATTTTCTTGAGCATTTAAGCGCAAGTAGGTATCAACAAAGGCTGAAATTAAACGAGTTCGAGCGGGATCAAGTCGTAGCGTTGCAAGTAATCGTAGACATTCAACTTTGACTCTGGGACGATCGACGGATGCGATTCGCATTTTTGCCATCAATGCCGCTGCAATTGGATTCGACTGATTCAGATAGTCTCGCCAGTTCAAGCGGTTGAGTTGAATGGCTTTGTACTTAAATTCGAGAACTTTGTACTCAGGAAATTCGACCGTATAGCGATCGCTTTCCAGCCGTTGCGGTTGATCAAAGGAGAAGACAACGATCGGATAAATTCGCTGCAAATATTTCTGATGCAACCGCGCAAAGTAGAAAAACATTCTTCGCGAAAAATCAGCTTCAGAATACGAC
>JADEXW010000872.1 GCA_015206935.1 Pseudanabaenaceae cyanobacterium LEGE 13415
GGATATTACTGCATCTAAAACAAATATTGCTAAGGTGCGTGAAAAATTGGGTATGGTGTTTCAGCATTTTAATTTGTTTCCGCATATGACGACGTTGAAAAATGTGACGTATGCGCCGATCAAATTAAAAGGAATGAGTCACCATGATGCGGAAGCAAAAGGTCGAGAATTGTTGACGAAAGTTGGATTAGGTGAAAAGTGCGATACTTATCCTTCTCGACTTTCAGGGGGACAAAAACAACGAGTTGCGATCGCTCGTGCCCTAGCAATGGAACCCGAAGTGATTCTATTCGATGAACCCACTTCTGCACTTGACCCGGAAACGGTTAAAGAAGTCCTCGAAGTGATGAAAGCACTGGCAAAAACTGGCATCACAATGGCGATCGTGACCCATGAAATGGGATTCGCGCGAGAAGTTGCCGATCGCATTCTTTTTCTAGACCAAGGCAAACTTGCCGAAGACGCATCACCGAGCGAATTTTTCAGTCGTCCAAAATGCGCTCGTGCCCAACAGTTTCTAGAAAAAATGCTGTAGTTTCGTCTTAATTTCGCGCGGATAAATCAACCAAACACGCTGTACCGTTTGAGTTAATGTTTGCACCATTGCTGAAAGTTCTCCGATTTCTCGGAGTCCGATCGTGGTTTGAATATTAATTCCGCGATCGTACAGCGTGTATCCGCGACTCACGGCGATTCTTAAACCGCAGTAGATCTCTGGATCGAATCCGAGTTGTTCTGTCCAAAGTTGTACTTTTTCGAGTAGTTTTTTGCGATCGCTTTCAGAAACCTGAGAGATATCTAACGCTTTGAGCAAATCTCGATCGAGATATCTCCGAGATAAATCTGCTAAAACTCGATCATCATGATGTTGCCACTGCTGCAAATGATAGATAAATGTCCCATCATCTGTTGCTAAATATTGCGCTAACTCAATCTTATTTTTCAACCAAGCTTTAACATTTTGATCCGCATACAAATCGCCTCGCTCAAACTGATTTTTTGCTTGCTGAAATGCTTTTAACAACACCCAAGTTGCCGCTACATTTTTACGATGGTTATAGACTTGCGAATACATAAAGAAACGCACGATCAAATAATGTTCGATCGCTACCATTCCCTTACGAGCGACGACTAACTGTTGCGTAACCGGATCGTATCGTAGTGCCATCAGAATACGATCGAGATCAATCCGTCCATAAGAAGCGCCAGTAAAGTAACTATCGCGCATCAAATAATCGAGTCGATCGCAATCTAACTGACTCGAAACTAACTGCGAAATTAATGGAATTGGATACTTTTTTAGAAAAACAGCTTCAATCTGATCAATTAAATCCAGCGAATGTCGATCGAGCAATTCCCGAATGGGTTCCGATTCCCGCAAAATCCGCCGTGTCCAAACCTCATGATCGCTACCAAAAATCTCTTCAGCCGTATGACTAAACGCGCCATGTCCGATGTCATGCAACAATGCCGCACATAATAAAACGGTTCGATGCGGTAACAATTGCGGATAATCTCTGGCAATACGATCGAACGCCCGTCGCGCCACTGCCATCACACCGAGCGAATGTGTAAATCGCGATCCTTCTGCTCCATGAAATGTCAAACTCGCAGGTCCTAACTGTCGAATCCGTCGCAACCGCTGAAAAGCTGGCGTATCAATCAATTGAATCAGGAGTGCTTCAGTTGGATCGCTAGAATTTAGCGCGATCGCTCCATGTAACGGATCATGATAGACGCGCTCAAAGTTCACTTGGCTCCTGCGACTAGAGAATTTGCAGATAGCTCTTCGATCGCGGCTTGGTATTGCTTATCGGATGGCGTTCCAATTTTCTCGATCGTCATTTCTGGATCAAGCGAAACC
>JADEXW010000873.1 GCA_015206935.1 Pseudanabaenaceae cyanobacterium LEGE 13415
AGCCGTGAGAGCGCCCATAAAGCCGATGTTGTCTGCCAAGATCCGGTAGGGCCAAGGGTCGCCCGTGCTGAATCCGTCCATTGTTCCGGTCTTCATGTTAGCAACCGTTTGCGCGGGAGGAACCACGATCAGTTTGACATCGGTATCGGGGTTAATTCCACCTGCTGCGAGCCAGTAGCGAATCCACAATTCTTGGTTTGCACCAGGGAAGGTGTACGCTGCGGTGAATGGCGTGCCTTTTGAAGAGAGTTCTTTGAGGTAGTTTGCGCCACCCTTAGACAGATCTAGGTGGAGGTTCTTACCGAGGTGCTTGTTCGCGATCGCAATTCCGTTTCCTTGCGTCGAAGTTTGCATCATCACGTACATCGGGATCTTCCGATTGTCGGTGATTCTGCCATCTGCGATCGCGTAAGGCATGGGCATTTGGAATTGTGCGCCATCAATTCCACCGCCGCCTGCACCGATGACGATGTTATCCCGCAGCGCACCCCAAGAGGACTGCTTGAGAACTTGTACATCGGTCATGCCGTATTTTGCAAAGAATTGCTTTTCAACCGCAACAATAAAAGGTGCAGCTTCAAAAATCGGCAGATAGCCAAGACGTGCAGTCGTGACTTCTGGAGCATCACCGCCACCAGAATTCACCGCAGGAACAGCACCCGGTGAGTTGGGGGCAGAAGCATTGCCGCCAGAGCTGGGAGGATTGCCGCCACAGCTTTTGAGCAGGACTGCGCCGAACCCGGTTGCAGTTGCGGTGAATAAGAATCGACGGCGAGAATACTGACTCATAACTCGAATCTCCTAACAAACAGAATCGCTATTTTTTGACATGAGAAGCCGTCAGGAGTGATCCCAAAGTGACAGCTTTTGAAAAGTTAAGCTGAGTACGAAATGATTGAACTCTCAACACAAATCTTTAGCGACCGAGAGGACGCAAAGCCGTACAGTTTCTCGCATTTCCTAGCGCTTGGACAAACGGATAGAAGTTGCAACCAAACGACATTCGTATCTGCGTTCAAGTATTCACTTGAGAAATAAACTTTGGAGAAGTTCGCTGCTTCTCCTCGTGATGGAAATTAGTTTATAGCCTTTTATGGTGAACTTGAAGAGGGTAGGAATAAAACAATAAGAGTAATATCCAATTGATTCGATAAGTTTTTATTTTGGTTGTTTTATTGACTAATTCCTTAAGTAAATCTTCTTACTTGTATTGATGAATCCTCAGAATCGAGTGCAGACTATGTGAAGCTTGGAAATACCCGAAATCTCGATGGGACATTGTGTTCAATCGTTCACCTTTATCGAATTCATGCTTTTATTCTAATCAGATTCTCTCTATTCTTTGAGGTCTCAATTCTAGGCATTTTTTGGTTTTCAGCTAATCAAAATTAATTAGATTTGTGTGTTGATCAATTCTTTTAATAGATCACAATCAATCTATTTCTGTTTACTTTTCTTAATATCTCTGATGGAATTGTGAACCCGGATCTAAAATCATCGAGTGGAACAAATCGAAATAATTGAAAAATGATGCAATTCTTTTTATCAGCGGGAGCAATTTTGGCGGCAATTTCAGTCGCGGGAGGTGCATTTGCGAGTCATGCCTTGAGAGGAAAAATAGACGATCGCGCTTTAGAGATTTTTCAGACGGGAGCGCAGTATTAGATGTATCACGCGATCGCATTAATTCTACTTGCCCTTGTAATTCGCCAATCTGATTTCGCAAATTCGCTTTTAACTGCTTCAGGAATTGCCTTTATTTCGGGAACTGTTTTGTTTTCGGGCAGTCTCTACGCGCTTTCGTTGTCGGGCGTGAAAATTTTAGGTGCAGTGGCTCCCTTGGGGGGAGTGGCGTTTATT
>JADEXW010000874.1 GCA_015206935.1 Pseudanabaenaceae cyanobacterium LEGE 13415
GTGTATTCCTGGTCTGATATTTTTGTTGCTTTCAGCAGGATACGCCTTTTTTCTCCTTATTTTTCATACACCAGATTCAACCATAACCCTTCACGGGGCGGGACGATTCAAGTTCCGCTCTATGGTTTTGCCGATTCGTTTCTAAAGGGTCAATCAAGGTGAAAGGCAGCATCACGTTCAACCGAGGGTCAACCGCGATCGACATCGGCTAAATCTGGCGCTTGCGAATGCGGTCAGCGACGGAGTGGATAAATTTGTATCCAAACAGTTTTATGTGTTCTCCGACCTGCTCTAGAGCGATCGAGCCGCTAACCATGTGATTAAATCACGGCGATCTGAGAAATCGAGTAAGGCTTCGCTTAATTCCTCTAATAAAGGGAGCGAAAGCGCCTCGATTTGAGATCGCGTTGAATCGTCTAATTCTCCAACTTGGCGTACCAATTGGCGCAACACGAGTAATACACCTTCTTGCTGTCGCCCTTCATGCCGACCCTGTTGGAGTGTTTCTGACTTCCACTGCTCGTACACTGGAGATAAGGTCATAATTAATCCTCGTTCATCCTGATCTAAATTGTGCCTTGCCTGAATCGTAACGCGCAAGTTTGCCAACTGCTCTAGAGCGTGGTTCCGAAATGGATAACTGAGCGGCAATGCAATCAATTCAGCAATGGCGCGTTCCTGTATCTGTCCACGACCCAGCAACCGCAACCACAGGGTCGCAGTGACTTGGGGAAGTTGATTGGTTGCAATAATTCCAATCCGCTGCGCCGTGGGCAGGAAGTACACACCTGCTTCCCATTTCGGTTGTGCTTTTGCGCCAAAACTGTTGAGCAAGCATTCTGAAATAGATGGTGTGATCATCCAGAGTTGAGGCAATTTCTGCTTGGTGAGTCGTTTTCCCTGACCCTTAGCACGGCGCGTCAGTTCGTTCCGCAGGTCGTTTAATTTATTTTGGCAGTCTAAGATCTGCTCAGATTGCACGGGATTCCGGAACGCTTCTAGCAAAGAAGGAGTTGTCACCATTCGTCCCAGCAGTCCTAACTCTATCTTCAATTTCCGGGCTGTACTGGTTGGAACAAAGTACACGTCAATCTGCCGGACTTCGCTCACGACTTCGCGGCTGATTTCTGCTTGTCCATAAGGCGCAAGAAACCCGGACAAACAAAGCTTCGCAAATTGATCATGGTGAGCGCGGGTCATCGATGGGAGTAAGTTGTAAATCGTTTCTCAGTTCAAGCGTACTGATTATTGCATAGATTGGGATTGAACAAGCGATCAATCCAAACGAGTAAAACGCTTCATTTGATCGAATGCAAAATCCACACCGCCGATTCAACCAAAAAACTGACCTGTAGATCTAACGAATCTTCAACCCCTCAAGTGGCTCGAATTCCGCAGATCTTCGCAGGTTATTCGCAGTAGATCGCTCTACAACAAATCAGTTTGACGATCGCGTTGAATACTTCGCGATAGATCGTATCAATCAGCCCACCCGTTAAGGACAATCGTTATGCCCGAATCCGTGGACATTCAAGAACTCGCTCTGGTTGTGAGTGCAAAGAACAACAACCCCACCGTTCTCAATCCCGATATGTTGCGCTACAGCGGTATTATTCCGACCGAATGGGAACTGGCACGACAACCTGTGTACACAAATGAAGTGGTTCAACTCGTCTTCAAAAATGGCGTGAGCTTGCTGTCTCAAACGGATCGCATTGCCTTTATCGAAACGTTCAGCGATAAGCCGCTCGACCAAGCTACAACCCCAACGCTGGCAACGAAATATCTCGAAACGCTGGCTCATGCCGATTATCAAGCATTGGGCATCAATCTTCGTGGTTATGTGCCGTTCAAAGAA
>JADEXW010000219.1 GCA_015206935.1 Pseudanabaenaceae cyanobacterium LEGE 13415
CTAAGGGAGTGAGTGCGATCGTCAAAATGAGATTGAATCTAGACGGAAGCTCTATCGTTTGTAGTGGTTGTAAAACTCGCCAGATTGGATTACTAATCGAGAACATCATTGCTCCAGAAGCAAGCGCGATCGCAATCCAAAATAAGCTTGATTTCTGTGGAGTCGATCGCCGCCCGATTAAAAAGCTCAGGACTGCGAGAACAAGGGTCAGAACTGTAGAAATTTCTAAAAACGCAATATAAGAACCAAGATTTTCGCGAAATACACCTGAGAATAGAAAGTTATCTTCGTAATGAAAAAATTCGTATTGAGTGGGATCAGCTTTGAGAACAATAAACTCTTTTGTGGTCATTGCTGGAAACCAGTAAATCGCAGCAAGTCCAACTGCTAGAAGAAACGCTGAACAATAAGCGATCGCATTTCTCCATCTTTGTTTGTTCTCTGAAAACCACAGCACATAGAGAAACGGAACAGGCGTAAACACCAGAAAGCTAGGAAGATGCGTCATGATCAGGAAGGTTTGCGCGATCGCAATTCCAACGATCGCTTTCTTCCGACCCTTCACTAACTGTTGAGCAAAATACAAAATTAGCGGAAACCAAACAAAGCTCCAAAATTCTGCATAAGCAAACCGGGCATATAAATCGATCGCTAAATGATACGGTGCAATAAGATAAAACAGCGCTCCGAACAATGCCGCGATCGACGAGACTATCGATCGTAACCATAGATAAGCGGTTAGTCCTGAAGCAATCAATGCTAGTGCTGCTCCAAAGCTCAATTGATACCAGCCATAAGGATCAGCCATCCACACAAATGGACGCATCAAGCTAGTGAAATAGTAAGGCATGGGACTATAGAAAAAGAAAGTCGGACTTCCCATTCCTGCATTCATGTTCAGAAGCCAACGCGGATACAATTCTCCTGCCCAGAACTGATCCGAAAACTGTTTCGCCCAGCGCAAATGATAGTCAGGTAAATCGTGAGCATCATAGATACCATAAGCAAAAATCGGGATCATGACAAACACAGCCACGATCGCGATCGCTAACACATGAACCGGGGTTACAGATTTCGGGGGTTGTATCATAGCTGTGTTCCTCAGTTCATCTGTTGCCAAAATTTGATCCAGCCCCGCTTCACACTGGGACTCAGCCAAGTTAATGTCTGAATCGAGTCTTGGCGAAAGCACTCAAAATCAGTCTGATGTGGATGACTTGAGACTTTCAAAGCTTGAAGAGCATTACTTGCCCAAGCATTTGCATATTGATTGTCTTTCGCTGCATAAAACAAGGCACTGCGATAGGCAAGGAGAGCGCGACGATAGTTATTATCCCAATGTTTCAAAAAAGATAGGGTTGTCAGAATACGATCGCGCTTTCTCACTTTCGGATAAATCCCTTGAAACGGCGGAATTTGAGCCAGTAAATTTTCCGCGTTTCCTTGCTCTAGTGCTTTAGCAATCTGTACCCGAATAAAGTCTTTTTGCGCTCCCCAGTAGTGTTCAATTACATCTGAACAAGTTGCAATCATTGTTTTTTGCGCCAGTGCTGCCCCGACTGCAAATTGCTCCACATTGAACACTGGAGAAATATTGTAAAGTCGATCGAGAATTTCAAAGGCTTCTGCTAACAAAGCTCGATTACTTGGATGCACGCCAATCACACCAGAGTTATACATTGGAGAATCTGGATTAATCGCAATTCCATTGATTGCGATCTTCTGCTCAAGAATCGGGTTCCATCCTGGCTCTGGTGAATCCAGCAATGTCGATTCATATCGGTGCATCAGCGATCGATTGCGTGAAATACGATCGAACATTTTTGCTGGATGAGCCGTAAAAAAAGTATCTGTATCTAATAAAATCACCGGACATTGATACTGATCAATTGCTTTTAATGCTGCGCCGATTTTGGCACGAAAAAAATAAGTGCGATCGCGTGTCCAACTATCAAATTCTTCAGGAGAGAACACCAGTCTTTCGATCGGCAAATCAATCTGATCCGAATCACAGATCAATCGAATTACGATTTCGTCTTGATTTTGGAGAAATCGCATTGCTGAAAGAATACTAAATTGAAGCTCTTGAAGATATTCCCGATCGTTGCCATACAGAAAATAGGCTAAGACTTTCATGTGTTTCTCCTCGGTCAGGCTCTGACCAGATTCGAGTTTCGCGATCGCGTCATGAGTTCAACTGCGGATCGTTCTGCTAGCAACACGGTTTCATTCACGTTTAATGTTCCATTCGGAATGTGAGCCGAATTGATAATATGCACTCCTGACATCGAGGTGTGCATCGGAGGTAACTTTTCCGAATAGTTCAAGGTCGAGATGGCAAACACCTGTCGCACTCGTGACACTCGAAAGGCTAGAACATCATTGCGATCGAAGTTCGGATACATCAACACCAAAGTCTGAAGAAATTCTTCTCTGAGTTCCTCATCGGTCATTTGAAACGCGGGATCATCGGTTGAAACATACTTCGGTAGATAGACTAGCGATCGCTGATCAAACTCCGATTGATCCACCAATGCGGACATTTCAATCACCCCTGTAAACGGAACCCAAGAATCCGTAATGTTCGTCACATAGTAGTTTGCTAAAGGTTTTTTCAAGAGCAACGAAGCACAAATAATGCCTTGATACTCAATGTTTTTATGTCGATCGTATTCCGATTGAGTCAATCCTTGACACACTTGAGCCGCGATCGGAGATGCCATTGTTAACACCGCTTGATCAAAGTACTCAAAGTGTCCATTCGTGAACTCAAGCTTGACCTTGCCATTTCGCTCAATCACTTGGCTCACTCGATGTCCCACTTTCATTTCGACATTGTGTTCTGCCAAAACTTCAACAAAGCGAGACAACAATCGAGCATAGCCACCGGGAAGATAGCCGAACATTTCTTTTTTCAATCCAGTTCGCCGCGCCGCATACATTCGAGCAATAATCGCCCAAATAAATGAAGCCGAAGCAATCCGATAGTTATCCCCAAGCTTCGATCGCAGTAAAGGCAACCAAATTTTCTCAAAGGTTCGATCGCCCGATAGCTTCCTCAACCAGGTTTCGACTGGAATCTGTTCAAGCTTCCGCCAGTTCTTCACTTTTGAGGCATACCAGATGGTAAACCCCAACCGCAGCTTATCAATCAATCCCAATGCAGGAAAGCTAAGAAACTCCAAGGTATTCGACATCGAATAGAGCTTACCATCGGTGAAAAATCCGGTCTTCGTTTCCACCCACTTCATATCCTGATCCAAGCCCAGTTCAGTGAGCAGCGATCGAATATGAGTATCAGAGAGCAACGTCACGTGATAGTGCCGATCCCAAAGAATGTTCCCCAGTCTCCAAGCACTTGCCAACCCACCAAATTGATGAGCGCTTTCAAACAATGTGACCGAGTTTCCTTGTTGAGCTAGCCTGAGTGCCAGTGTCATTCCAAGAATTCCACCACCCACAATGGCATACCGTTGAGTCGAGCTTGCTGCGGAGCGTTTTACTGACATAAAAGATAGGTGAATGAAGAGAGGAACTATATCGATCGTGTTCGAGTTGTGAACTTTGGGAACGCCCCCAAACCCCCAATTCTGGGGGCTAAGAGTCTTAGTCTTGTTCCCCCAAGCTTGGGGGTTAGGGGGCACAACCAACTGTGCATCATCCGACTAATTCAGGACTGCTATGGGGCGCTGTTAACTCTGTTACGACTCCTTCACGGACTTCATACTGCAAGCCACAAGAAGGACAATCGAGATCAGTATTAAAGCTGGTTGGATCAGCCGGAAATCGAGTGAGCAACTGACCACAGCGACACACACAACCAACTGATTTTGCTGGATGCCCGATCGCTAAATGAAAGTCTGGAACCGATTTCGTTACAAGCGATCCCATACCAATCATGGCAAAGCGCCCGATCGATAAATCATTCCCGATCGTGCAATTTGCTCCGATCGTGGCTCCTTCGCGTACTAAAGTCGGCAAGGTATGTTCATCGGGATCAGAAGGGCGCAACTGCTTCAAATCCGCTGTAGTTGCTCTGGGAAAACGATCGTTTGTGAACACTGTTCCCGCACTGATCATCACACCATCTTCGATCGTAACCGCATTGCAGATGTACACAAACGCATTGATCTTGACTCGATCGCCAATTTGAACCCCATAAGCAATGTAAGTCTTTTCTCCAATGATGCACTCTTCACCAATCTGAGTCGAAAAGCGAATGTGAACATTGTCCCAAACCGAAGTGCGATCGCCGATCGACACCTCTGACTCAATGATTGCTGTGGGATGAACTTTGAAGTTTGTCACAGGTACATTCATTGGTTATTTTCCAACATTGACAAAAGCTCGATCGCCATTTATTGCCGAAGTTGCAAACCCAAGCAATTTGAGCGATTCGTAGGAAACGCCCATCCACTGGGTTTGATTCATCGACTTGTAAGCTGCTTCAATCACTTCCACGGATGCAATGCTGTCTTGAGGTGTGATCAAGAGAATTTCTTGTCCTAAGATTGCTTTTGAAAAGTTCTCAAGCTGACTCGTGAACGCTTGAACCTTGTTGTAGCCGTTGCCAAACTTGATCCATTCAGGACTAGAAGACTGACGGTACTTCGACTCTTTCCAACCCACAGAGATTGTTCCTTGCGATCCATAGATCCGAATATAGCTATCTAGCTCTTTGTTGATGCTCCAAGACAAATCCACATTGCCCACAACACCGTTAGCACTTTTCGCAAAGATTCGCACTGTATCTTCAACTGCCAGACTTTGAATGCGTTTTCCTTCGATCACTTGCACTTCCGCGAGTGATCCCAGGAAATAGCGCATAATGTCGATCGAGTGTGTTCCGTTATCAATCAACACACCGCCACCGCTGACTGTGGGGTTCGAGTTCCATCTGGAAGTCATGTCTACTCGCGAAGTAAACGCATTCTCAAAGAGAACAATCTCACCGAGTATCCCAGACATGACTAAACTCTTTGCTTTGATCACATCTTCGACATAGCGGAATTTTGATGCCATTGTGAGAATGACCCCGTTTCTTGCAGCCGTATCCACCATCTCGATCGCGCTTTTCACATCAACGCTCAAGGGCTTCTCACACAGCACATTCACGCGCCGTTCCAGGAAATAGATCGAGAGGTCTCGGTGCGTGACTGGCGGCGTACAGATAATCACTGCATCGAGATCAAGGGTTTCTGCCATTGTTTCATATCGATCGAAACTCTGACAGTTCAAGCGTTCTGCTAGTGCTTGTGCTGCTTCCACTCGAACATCAACGACAGCAACTAATTCTGCTGTTTGACATTGCTCGAAAGCTTGGGCATACGATTGAGCAATTCCACCTGCTCCGATCAATCCAAATTTGAGTTTGTCCATCATTTCCACCGATTTCACAGCTAAATTTTCTTGAAAACGACTGCTATTAATTGCTTCGTTTCGGTCGGCTAAAGCCCCCTAAATCCCCCAATTCTGGGGGACTTTGAAGACCTAAAAATCTCTAGAATTCTGAAAATCTCTCTTACCTCTTAGTCCCCCAAATTTGGGGGATTTAGGGGGCACGATCGACCATAACGAAGCAGCGAATCAAGCAATTTGTTACGCCAACGCTTCCCGAATTGCATCTGCAATGTAATCAATGTGTTCATCCGTGTAAGCCTCATTCCAAGGCAACACCAACACCGCTTCCAATCCAGCAAACGTGCCAGGAAACTTCGAGGGCGTGTAGTCCACCGCTTCAGGACGCGCCAATGTAAACGGAAAACGCGAATTTCCAAATGTTCGTTGCTGCTCAAAAATCATGCACTGGAATGCAGGCTTTTGAATGTAGCGCGGAGCCGAAAAAATCCCTTTCTCCTTCAGTTTCTTCGCTAATCCTACCGCACCATCTTGCACGATCGAGCTATCCACCCGCAAGCAATATTTCCAGTAAACATGCGTATTGCGATCGTCATGATACGGAGTTTCAATTCCCGCAATTCCTTGCAGCTTCTGAGTCATCTTTCTCGCTGCAATCCGACGATGCTCCACACAGCTCCACAACTTCGCCAATTGCGCAACTGCAACTGCTCCTTGAAGCTCACACATCCGTCCGTTTAAAGCAATGAAATAGTGATCCGGGTTCGGATCGCCATAGCCGAATGCTTTATTGATGAACAAGAACATCCGACGCGCCAAAGCTTCATCATTGGTTGTAACAATACCACCTTCGCCTGTTGTAATGTGCTTGCCTTGCTGCAAACTAAAACAACCGATCGAGCCAATCGTTCCCACAGGCTGATCGTTGTGAGTGGCTAAAAAGGACTGGGCACAATCTTCGATCACAGGAATGCCACGAGAATTAGCTAATGCCATGATCTCGCTCATGTCGCAAGGATTCCCGAACAAGTGCGTCACAATGATTGCTTTGGTGCGATCGCTAATACAGTTCTCGATCGTTTCAGCCGTCACATTCCAAGTTTTCGGATCAACATCCGCAAACACCGGAATTGCACCTTGGTACAAAATCGGAGTCAATGCGCCCATGTCCGTGATCGAAGTCGTGATAATTTCGTCACCTGGCTCCGGATCAATTGCCGCGATCGCAGTATGAACTGCTCCTGAACCAGAGGAACACGCATAAGCATATTTCACACCCAGCATCTCTGCAAATCGCTGCTCAAGCGTCTTTACGAATGTTCCCTTGGTACTGGTCAGCGTCCCACTCCGAATTGCTTCTGCGACCAATGCAATCTCTTCTTCACCCAATGTCCGACCACTTGCATTTTGATCCGAAGGCAACTCTAACCGGGTTGTTTGTTTTGGTGCTTGTACCATGATTTTCTCCTAACACTGCAAGCAATTCCGTGGACTCAGAACAGTCTGAGAAGGCATCAAGTACCTTGGAACTGTATTCAAAGCACGATCGTTCAATGTGAGCCAAAAGAGTCTCACTTTCAAAGTCCCCCAGCCTTGGGGGATTTAGGGGGCATTAGCCGACAACAACGAAGCAATCTAACGATCTTTATCGCGTTTATAAATTGCGGTTCCTAAATAGAAAAGCTCTTCAAAATAGCTTTTGTTTTGAGCAGATAACACACCCAAACTAAAAAGCTGAATCGCTAGAACTAAAGTAGTTCCCCCAATAAAAAAGGTATGTGGAGCTTGCTGAAATGCCAGTGCAACCGCTTCCGTTGCATCCGGAAACCGAACTTGTTGAGCAAGCTGCTGATAGTTCGTCCAACAATGAATCAACACCCAAGCATTTGCATACAGCGATAGAGCAAAGAACAACAGGCTCGGCAGGATGAAGAACATCACCGGGCGCAGCAAAAAACCTGAGAAAAAAATGTCCCAAGTGTGCCGCATTAGTTTTGCTGTCGAACTGAGGCTCGATCGACGTTGTTTCTGTTTCGGCTGGCTCTTCTGTGTTCTCCAGTTGAGATGTGCTGGAACTTCTTCAACGCGCGTTCTGAGCAAAAACGCTTTGTGAATCACTTCCGGATTGATCTCCATCCCATCCGATCGCAGATTCAACGATCGTAGAAATTCCGCATCATACACCCGCACCATTCCCGTAAGCGTGGAAAGACTGCGTTTTGCCGCGATCGACAAAAAGCGATTCGCCCAAACACTTAAAACCCGTCGCAACCAGGGAACATTCGAGACTGCTCCACCTGTCATATAAGGAGAAGCTACCACGACACCCGCCTGCGTCTCCTGAATCTTCTTCAACAACAGTTCAATATGTTCAGGGGCATAGCTCAAATCCAAATCGACGACGACAATGTAATCGCCCTGAGCGCCACTAAACCCGGTTCTGAGCGCTTGACCCAAACCCCGATTTACTCGATGATGCAACACTCGAACATTCGATCGAGATTGAGCAAAGTCCTGAGCTAACCAACCTGTTTCGTCGCGACTGCCATCATTCACAATCACAATCTCCCAATCATAGTCCGACTCTAGCGATCGCATATAGTCGCACAACAATGAAAGATTGTCCTGCAAGATGAGGGCTTCATTAAATGCAGGTGCAATCAAGGATACAAAGGGCTTTCGATCCACAGTTGAACCGGGCACGATCGAGGAAAGCTGCCGTGTCGATCGCAGCGGTGAAATTCGTTCTTGCATAGGAACATCCCGTTAAGCAAAGAACTGATACAGACTGAACTTATACCAAATCAATCTGTTAATGCGACAGATCCTTCGCCCCCTAAATCCCCCAATTCTGGGGGACTTTGATTCTTGTTCCCCCAAACT